>NZ_JSDQ01000053.1:0-1067 GCF_000813665.1 Neochlamydia sp. EPS4
AAGGGAGGTAAGCTGGTTGTTGTTTAAGCCAAGCTCTTGTAGCTGAGATAGCTGCCCTATCTCTTTAGGAAGATTGGTGAGTTGGTTGCTGCCTAAGATAAGCCTTTGCAGCTGAGAGAGCTGCATTATCTCTTTAGGAAGGTTGGTAAGTTTGTTGTTATTTAAATTAAGTACTTGCAGCTGAGATAGCTGCCCTATCTCTGCCGGAACAGTGGTGAGCTGGCTGCTACTTAAACCAAGCACTTGTAGCTGAGAGAGCTGCCCTATCTCTGTAGGAAGGGTGGTGAGCTGGTTGTTGTTTAAGCCAAGCTCTTTTAGCTGAGATAGCTGCCCTATCTCTACTGGAAGGAAGGTAAACTGGTTTTGATTTAATCCAAGCTTTCGCAACTGGGATAGTTGCCCCATCTTTGTCGGAAGGAAGGTAAGTTTGTTGTTGCTTAAGTAAAGCTCTTGTAGCCGTGATAGCTGCCCTATCTCTTTAGGAAGATTGGTGAGTTGGTTGTGTTCTAAGTAAAGCTCTTTTAGCTGTGATAGCTGACATATCTTTGTCGGAAGGGAGGTAAGTTTGTTGTTGCTTAAATCAAGTACTTGCAGCTGAGAGAACTGGCCTATCTTTGTCGGAAGGGAGGTAAGCTGGTTATTGTTTAAGTCAAGCTGTCGCAGCTGAGAGAGCTGCCCTATCTTTGTTGGAAGGGAGTTAAGTTTGTTGTTGTTTAAAATAAGTACTTGCAGCTGAGAGAGATGCCTTATTTCTGCCGGAAGAGAGGTAAGCTGGTTGCTACTTAAACCAAGCCCTTGTAGCTGAGAGAGCTGCCTTATCTCTCTCGGAAGAGTAGTAAGTTGGTTGTTGTTTAAGCCAAGCTGTCGCAGCTGAGAGAGCTGCCCTATCTTTGTTGGAAGGGAGGTAAGCTGGTTGCTACTTAAATCAAGCGCTTGCAGCTGAGAGAGCTGCCTTATCTCTCTCGGAAGGGAGGTAAGCTGGTTGTTGTTTAAGCCAAGCTCTTTTAGCTGTGATAGCTGACATATCTCTGAAGGAAGAGTGGTAAGTTGGTTGCCGTCTAAGTAAA
>NZ_JSDQ01000054.1:0-1024 GCF_000813665.1 Neochlamydia sp. EPS4
CATGTTTTATGAGTTTTTTAGAGCAAAACATACATGAATAAAACAGAATGTACAAGAAAATTTTAGAGACAGATTCTTAGCCTTTAAATTTAAAAATAAAGAAATGTAATAGGCTGATAAAGAACCTTTAGTAAAGAAAACTTTCGATGTTAATGTCTCTTGATAGGCCGGAAGGTTTATTTATATCCTTAAAACCTTCTAAGAATATCAATACGTTTCTTTAGCTTATTGGATGATGAAGGAACGAACTTTTTCAGCTAAAGGCAAAAACGCCGCCTTACTTCATCTGGGATGCTTCCTAGCGGATTCTCCTTCAGTTGAAGCCCTTGCAGCTGAGACAGTAACCCTATCTCTGCGGGAAGGGTGGTGAGTTGGTTGTGATCTAAATCAAGCACTTCCAGATGCAATAGCTGCCCTATCTCCACGGGAAGGAAGGTAAGTTGGTTGTGATCTAATCCAAACCATTGTAGGTGCGATAGCTGCTCTATTTCTAAAGGAAGAGAGGCAAGTTGGTTATTGCTTAATCCAAGTCTTTGCAGCTTTGATAACTGCCCTATCTCTGCCGGAAGGATGGTGATTTGGTTGTTGCTTAATCCAAGTCTTTGCAGCTTTGATAGCTGCCCTATCTCTGCCGGAACAGTGGTGAGTTGATTGTTGTTTAATCCAAGGCCTTGTAGTTGTGGTAGCTGCCCTATCTCTGTAGGAAGGCTGGTAAGCTGGTTGTTGTTTAAGCCAAGCTCTTTTAGCTGTGATAGCTGCCTTATCTCTACCGGAAGAGAGGTAAGCTTGTTACTACTTAAATCAAGCGTTTGCAGCTGAGATAGCTGCCATATTTCTGCCGGAAGAGTGGTAAGCTGGTTGCTACTTAAATGAAGCGCTTGCAGCTTTGATAGCTGCCCTATCTCTGCTGGAAAGGTGGTGAGCTGGTTGTGATTCAAGCCAAGCTCTTGTAGCTGTGATAGCTGCCCTATCTGTGTTGGAAGGGTGGTAAGCTGGTTGTTGATTAAGTAAAGCTCTTGTAGTT
>NZ_JSDQ01000055.1:0-1194 GCF_000813665.1 Neochlamydia sp. EPS4
AAGGGTGGTGAGCTGGTTGTTGTTTAAGCCAAGCGCTCGTAGCTGTGATAGATACCATATCTCTGTAGGAAGGGAGGTAAGTTTGTTGTTGCTTAAATTAAGCACTTGTAGCTGAGAGAGCTGCCCTATCTTTGTTGGAAGAGAGGTAAGCTGGTTGCTACTTAAATCAAGCGCTTGCAGCTGAGACAGCTGCCCTATATCTACCGGAAGTGCGGTGAGCCGGTTGCTGCTTAATCCAAGCACTTGCAGCTGAGACAGATGCCTTATCTCTACTGGAAGTGTGGTGAGTCGGTTGCTGCTTAAGCCAAGCTCTTGTAGCTGAGATAGCTGCCATATATCTACCGGAAGAGAGGTAAACTGGTTGTGATCTAAGCTAAGGCATTGCAGCTGCAAGAGTCGTCCTATCTCTGAAGGAAGGAAAGTAAGTTTGTTGTTGTTTAAGTCAAGCCGCCGTAGCTGAGAGAGCTGTCCTATCTCTGCCGGAAGGGAGGTAAGCTGGTTGATGCTTAAGATAATCTTTTGTAACTGCAATAGCTGCCCTATCTCTGCCGGAAGAGTGGTGAGCTGGTTGTCGCTTAAGTCCAGATCCCTCAGGTTTGATAATTGCCCTACCTCTGGAGGTAAAAAGGTTAAGCCAATTCCTTGTAAGTCTAGCTTCGTAAGTTTTTTGCCATGCCTTTTAATCCAATTACTAAAAAGCCCTCCTTTTTTTTCTAAAGGTAAGTACTTAATTGTTTCTCGATTTAAGTATTTCTCTCCACGGGGTAATTTTTTCCACATTAAGAGGCGATTAATATTTAATAGATAAGAGGAGTAATTAGCCAATGTGAAATATCTATTTTCCTTAAGTCCTTCTTTAAACTCTAAAGGTGAAAGCGAGCGGGCTAAAGTAAAGATTTGCCTAAAGATTGCATTTACCTTTGCTTTTTTAAAAAGCTCTTCTTCTAGCTTATAGATCCTATCTAAAGCAAGAACCTGCTCGTTAACAGCTCCTTGAGGAACATGCACTTTGCCTATTTGCTTATAAAGAGAAGGCATGACTTCATTAGCTAGGAGATGGTACCATCTTCCACACACGCTAAATAAGGAAGGGCTAGCGCAGGCCTTTAAAATAGGGGTTAGTATTTCATTAGGTAAATGTTCAATGGTGATAGAAGAACTAGGATTCATTATAGGGTCTCTTTAAGTGCCAGA
>NZ_JSDQ01000056.1:0-40329 GCF_000813665.1 Neochlamydia sp. EPS4
CTGGTTGCTGTCTAAGTAAAGTTTACTGAGCTGGGATAAATGCCCTATCTCTGCAGGAAGAGTGTTAAGCTGGTTGTGGTCTAAGCCAAGCTCTTGTAGCTGTGATAGCTGCCCTATTTCTGCTGGAAGGAAGGTAAGCTGATTTTGATTTAATCCAAGCCCTTGCAGCTGAGATAGCTGCCCTATCTCTCCCGGAACAGTGGTGAGCTGATTGTTGTTTAAGTTAAGTACTTGCAGCTGAGACAGCTGCCATATCTCTACCGGAAGAGAGGTAAGTTGGTTGCTACTTAAACCAAGCACTTGTAGCTGAGAAAGCTGCTCTATCTCTGTAGGAAGGGTGGTGAGCTGGTTGTTGTTTAAGCCAAGCTCTTTTAGCTGAGATAGCTGCCTTATCTCTACCGGAAGATTGGTGAGCTGATTGTGGTCTAAGCCAAGCCCTTGCAGCTGAGAGAGGTGCCCTATCTCTGTAGGAAGGTTGGTAAGTTTGTTGTTGTTTAAGTTAAGTACTTGCAGCTGAGAGAGCTGCCCTATTTCTGCCGGAAGAGAGGTAAGCTGGTTGCTACTTAAATCAAGCCCTTGCAGCTGAGAGAGCTGCGTTATCTCTGAAGGAAGAGTAGTAAGTTGGTTGTTGTTTAAGCCAAGCTGTCGCAGCTGAGAGAGCTGGCTTATCTCTGTAGGAAGGGAGGTAAGCTGGTTGTTGTTTAAGCCAAGCTCTTGTAGCTGAGATAGCTGCCCTATCTCTTTAGGAAGATTGGTGAGTTGGTTGCTGCCTAAGATAAGCCTTTGCAGCTGAGAGAGCTGCATTATCTCTTTAGGAAGGCTGGTAAGTTTGTTGTTATTTAAATTAAGTACTTGCAGCTGAGATAGCTGCCCTATCTCTGCCGGAACAGTGGTGAGCTGGTTGCTACTTAAACCAAGCACTTGTAGCTGAGATAGCTGCCCTATCTCTGTAGGAAGGCTGGTAAGCTGGTTGTTGTTTAAGCCAAGCTCTTTTAGCTGTGATAGCTGCCCTATCTCTACTGGAAGGAAGGTAAACTGGTTTTGATTTAATCCAAGCTTTCGCAACTGGAATAGTTGCCCTATCTTTGTCGGAAGGAAGGTAAGTTTGTTGTTGCTTAAGTAAAGCTCTTGTAGCTGAGAGAGCTGCCCTATCTCTTTAGGAAGATTGGTGAGTTGGTTGTGTTCTAAGTAAAGCTCTTTTAGCTGTGATAGCTGACATATCTTTGTCGGAAGGGAGGTAAGTTTGTTGTTGCTTAACCAAAGCGTTTTCAGCTGCGATAACTGCCCTATTTCTGCAGGAAGAGTGGTAAGTTTGTTGTTGCTTAAATTAAGTACTTGCAGCTGAGAGAGCTGCCATATCTCTACCGGAAGTACGGTGAGTCGGTTGCTGCTTAATCCAAGCTCTTGTAGCTGTGATAGCTGCCTTATCTGTGTCGGAAGAGAGGTAAGCTGGTTGTTATTTAAGCCAAGCTCTTTTAGCTGTGATAGCTGCCCTATCTTTGTCGGAAGGGAGGTAAGTTTGTTGTTGCTTAAATTAAGTACTTGCAGCTGAGAGAGCCGTCTTATCTCTGCCGGAACAGTGGTGAGTTGATTGTTGTTTAATCCAAGGCCTTGTAGTCGTGGTAGGTGCCATATCTCTATCGGAAGGGAGGTAAGCTGGTTGTTATTTAAGCCAAGCTGTCGCAGCTGAGAGAGCTGCCCTATCTCTGAAGGAAAAGTGGTAAGTTGGTTGCCGCCTAAGTAAAGGTATTGCAGCTGCAAGAGTCGTCCTGTCTCTGAAGGAAGGAAAGTAAGTTTGTTGTTGCTTAAGTAAAGCTCTTGTAGCTGTGATAGCTGTCTTATCTCTACAGGAAGAGAAGTAAGCTGGTTGTTGTTTAAGCCAAGCGCTTTTAGCTGTGATAGCTGACATATCTCTGTAGGAAGGGAGGTAAGTTCGTTGTCATTTAAATTAAGTACTTGCAGCTGAGACAGCTGCCATATTTCTGCCGGAAGAGAGGTAAGCTGGTTTCTATTTAAATCAAGCGTTTGCAGCTGAGACAGTAGACCTATCTCTGCAGGAAGGAAAGTAAGTTTGTTGTTGTTTAAGTCAAGCTTTCGCAGCTGAGACAGTAGCTCTATCTCTGCAGGAAGGGTAGTAAGGTGATTATCGGCTAAGCCAAGCTTTCGCAGCTGAGATAGCTGCCATATCTCTATCGGAAGAGAGGTAAGCTGGTTGTGGTCTAAGCCAAGCGCTTGTAGCTGTGATAGCTGCCCTATCTCTGCAGGAAGGAAAGTAAGTTTGTTGTTGTTTAAGTCAAGCTTTCGCAGCTGAGACAGTAGCCCTATCTCTGCAGGAAGAATGGTCAGCTGGGTACCGTTTAAGTAAAGGGCTTGCAGCTGAGATAATTGTCCTATTTCAGGAGGTAAAAAAGTCAATCCTGTTCCTGCTAAACTTAAGTTTTTAATGTCTTTGCCATATCTTTCAATCCATCCTTTAAAAAGTTCTCCTTTTCTTGCTATAGACAAGTGCTTGATTCTTTGTTGATCTAAGTATTTCTTTCCTCCAGGGAGTTTATTCCACATTAACAGGCGACTAATATTTACCACATAAGAGGAGTAATTAGCTGATGTAAAATATATGTTTTCTTTAGGGTGATCTTTCCATCTTAGTGGTGAGAGAGGTTTAGCTAGAGTAAAGATTTGTTTAAAGATTGCTTTTATCTTTTGTCCTGGAAGAAGCTCATTATCTAGCTTATAAATTTTGTTTAAGATAACAGCATGCTCCCTAACATTTCCTCGAGGAACATGAATCTCAACTATTTGCTTATAGATAGATCGCATTATTTCACTATCACTAGCTAAAAGATCACGCCATTTTCTGCACACGCTAGATAAAGAAGGTGTGGCGCAATACTTCAAAATGTGTGTGAGCATCTCATTAGGTAGACTTTCAATGCTGATAGAAGGACTAGGATTCACTGTACAACCTCTTTAAATGTCATGCATGTTTTATGAGTTTTTTAGAGCAAAACATACATGAATAAAACAGAATGTACAAGAAAATTTTAGAGACAGATTCTTAGCCTTTAAATTTAAAAAAGAGAGAAATGTAATAGACTGATAAAAAATCTTTAGTAAAGAAAACTTTCGATGTTAATGTCTCTTGATAGGCCGGAAGGCCCACTTATATTCTTAAAACCTTCTAAGAATATCAATTCGTTCCTTTAACCTATTAGGTAATAAAAAAACAAACTTTTTCAGCTAAAGGCAAAAACGCTGCCTTATTTCATCTGGAATGCTTTCCAGCGGATTCTCATTCAGTTGAAGCCTTCTTAAAGCAGTTAGGCTTCCTATCATCTCTGCAGGAAGGGTGGTGAGCTGGTTGCTACTTAAATTAAGCACCTCCAGATGCGATAGCTGCCCAATCTCTATAGGAAGAAAGTTAAGCTGGTTGTTGCTTAATCCAAGCTTTTGCAACTGCAACAGCTGTCCTATTTCTATCGGAAGGGTGGTGAGTTGGTTGTGGTCTAAGCCAAGCTCTTGTAGTTGTGGTAGCTGCCCTATCTCTTTAGGAATATTGGTAAGCTGGTTGTGGTCTAAGCCAAGCGCTTGTAGCTGTGATAGCTGCCCTATCTCTGTAGGAAGGAAGGTAAGTTTGTTGTTGCCTAAGATAAGCGCTTGCAGCTGTGATAGCTGCCTTATCTCTGCCGGAAAAGAGGTAAGCTGGTTGTTACTTAAATCAAGCTCTTGTAGCTGAGATAGCTGCCCTATCTCTTTAGGAAGATTGGTAAGCTGGTTGTGGTCTAAGACAAGCACTTGTAGCTGAGACAGTAGCCCTATCTCTGCAGGAAGGGTAGTAAGCTGGTTGTTGTTTAAGCCAAGCTCTTGTAGCTGTGATAGCTGCCTTATCTCTACCGGAAGAGAGGTAAGTTGGTTGCTGCCTAAGATAAGCATTTGCAGCTGAAAGAGCTGCCCTATCTCTTTAGGAAGATTGGTAAGCTGGTTGTTATTTAAGTCAAGCTGTCGCAGCTGAGAGAGCTGCCTTATCTTTGTCGGAAGGGAGGTAAGTTTATTGTTGTTTAAATTAAGTACTTGCAGCTGAGAGAGCTGCCCTATTTCTGCCGGAAGAGAGGTAAGCTGGTTGCTACTTAAATCAAGCCCTTGCAGCTGAGAGAGCTGCCTTATCTCTCTCGGAAGGGAGGTAAGCTGGTTGTTATTTAAGCCAAGCTCTTTTAGCTGAGAGAGCTGCCTTATCTCTGCCGGAAGAGCGGTAAGTTGGTTGTCGTCTAAGTAAAGGTATTGCAGCTGAGAGAGCTGCCCTATCTTTGTCGGAAGGAAAGTAAGTTTGTTGTTGTTTAAGTCAAGCTGCCGCAGCTGAGAGAGCTGCCTTATCGCTGCCGGGAGAGAGGTAAGTTGGTTGCTACTTAAATCAAGTCCTTGCAGCTGAGAGAGCTGCCTTATCTCTGTCGGAAGGGAGGTAAGTTTGTTGTTGTTTAAGTCAAGCTGTCGCAGCTGAGAGAGCTGCCCTATCTTTGCTGGAAGGGAGGTAAATTTGTTGTTATTTAAAATAAGTACTTGCAGCTGAGAGAGCTGCCTTATCTCTGCCGGCAGAGAGGTAAGCTGGTTGCTACTTAAATCAAGCCCTTGCAGCTGAGAGAGCTGCCTTATCTCTCTCGGAAGGGAGGTAAGCTGGTTGCTGTTTAAGCCAAGATCTTTTAGTTGTGATAGCTGACATATTTCTGAAGGAAGAGTGGTAAGTTGGTTGCCGTCTAAGTAAAGGTATTGCAGCTGAGAGAGCTGCCATATCTCTGCAGGAAGATTGGTAAACTGGTTGCTTTTTAAGTCGAGATCTTGCAGTTGCAATAGCTGCCCTATTTCTACCGGAAGGGTAGTGAGCTGGTTATCCTTTAAGTAAAGGTTTTGCAGCTGAGAAAGCTGCCATATCTCTACCGGAAGAGGGGTAAGCTGGTTGTTATTTAAGCCAAGCACTTTTAGTTGTGATAGCTGACATATCTTTGCAGGAAGGGAGGTAAGTTTGTTGTTGTTTAAATTAAGTAATTGCAGCTGAGACAGCTGCCATATATTTACCGGAAGAGAGGTAAGCTGGTTGCTACTTAAATCAAGCGCTTGCAGCTGAGACAGATGCCTTATCTCTACTGGAAGTGCCGTGAGTCGGTTGTTGCTTAATCCAAGCGCTTGCAGCTGAGACAGCTGCCCTATCTCTACCGGAAGTGTGGTGAGTCGGTTGCTGCTTAATCCAAGCTCTTTTAGCTGTGATAGCTGCCTTATCTCTACCGGAAGAGTGGTAAGTTGGTTGCTGCCTAAGATAAGCTTTTGCAGCTGAGAGAGCTGCCCTATTTCTGCCGGCAGGGAGGTAAGTTGGTTGTTGTTTAAGTCAAGCCGCCGCAGCTGAGAGAGCTGCCATATCTCTGCCGGAAGGGAGGTAAGCTGGTTGCTGCTTAAGATAATCTTTTGTAACTGCAATAGCTGCCCTATCTCTACCGGAAGAGTGGTGAGCTGGTTGTCGCTTAAGTCCAGATCTTTCAGGTTTGATAATTGCCCTATCTCTGGAGGTAAAAAGGTTAAGCCAATTCCTTGTAAGTCCAGCTTGGTAAGTCTTTTGCCATGCCTTTTAATCCAATTACTGAAAAGCCCTCCTTTTTTTTCTAAAGGTAAGTACTTAATTGTTTCTCGATTTAAATATTTCTCTCCACGGGGTAATTTTTTCCACATTAAGAGGCGATTAATATTTAATAGATAAGAGGAGTAATTAGCCAATGTGAAATATCTATTTTCCTCACGTCCTTCTTTAAACTCTAAAGGTGAAAGAGACTTAGCTAGAGTAAAGGTTTGCTTAAAAATTGCTTTTACCTTTTGCATTGGAAGAAGCTCATTATCTAGCTCATAAATTTTATCTAAGATAAGAGCCTGTTCATTAACATTTCCTTGAGGAAAGTGCATTTTACCTATTTGTTTATAAAGAGAAGGCATTACTTCTGTACTCAATAGACGTCGCCATCTTGCACAAACGCTAAATAAGGAAGGGCTAGCGCAGGCCTTTAAAATAGGGGTTAGTATTTCATTAGGTAAATGCTCAATGGTGATAGAAGAGCTAGGGTTCATTGTATGGGTTGCTTTAAATTAATCATATTTTAGTCGTTTTTAGGGCAATGTATACCTAAACAAACCAAAACGTGCAAGCAAGATTTAGAAACAAATAGCAAAAAAGATATTAGTGGCTTTTGATGAGCCGGAAGGCTCTCTACATCCTTGGAATCTTTTAAGCATATGATTTGTTCCTTTAACCTATTAGCTGATGAAGACGCAAGCCATTTCAGTTACAAACAAAATATAACCAAAAACGCTGCTTTATTTTTCTTGGAATATTTTTCAGCGGATTTTCTTCTAGCTGAAGCTCTCGTAGAGCTGGTAGCTGTCCTATCTCTGCAGGAAGGGTGGTGAGCTGGTTTTGATTTAATCCAAGCTTTCGCAACTGTGATAGCTGCCTTATCTCTACCGGAAGAGAGGTGAGTTGGTTGCTACTTAAATCAAGCGTTTGCAGCTGAGACAGTAGCCCTATCTCTTTAGGCAGATTGGTAAGCTGGTTATTTTCTAAGATAAGCCCTTTCAGCTGAGAGAGCTGCCCTATTTCTGCCGGCAGGGAGGTAAGCTGGTTGTTGTTTAATCCAAGCCCTTGCAGCTGAGAGAGCTGCCCTATCTCTGTAGGAAGGTTGGTAAGCTGGTTGTTTCTTAAGTAAAGCTCTTGTAGCTGTGATAGATACCATATCTTTGCTGGAAGGCTGATAAGCTGGTTGTTGCTTAATCCAAGCTTTTGCAACTGCAACAGCTGCCCTATTTCTGCCGGAAGGGTGGTGAGTTGGTTTCTAATCAAATGAAGCGCTTGCAGCTGAGAGAGCTGCCTTATCTCTGCTGGAAGGGTGGTGAGCTGGTTGTGATTCAAGCCAAGCTCTTGTAGCTGTGATAGCTGCCCTATCTCTGCGGGAAGGAAGGTAAGCTGGTTGTCGCTTAAGTAAAGCTCTTGTAGCTGTGATAGCTGCCATATTTCTGCCGGAAGAGAGGTAAGCTGGTTTTGATTTAATCCAAGCTTTCGCAACTGTGATAGCTGCCTTATCTCTACCGGAAGAGAGGTAAGCTGGTTGTGGTCTAAGCCAAGCTCTTGTAGCTGAGATAGCTGCCATATTTCTGCCGGAAGAGAGGTAAGCTGGTTGCTACTTAAACCAAGCCCTTGCAGCTGAGATAGCTGCCATATTTCTGCCGGAAGAGAGGTAAGCTGGTTGCTACTTAAATCAAGCCCTTGCAGCTGGGAGAGCTGTCCTATCTTTGTTGGAAGGGAGGTAAGTTTGTTACTACTTAAATGAAGCGCTTGCAACTGAGATAGCTGCACTATCTTTGTCGGAAGAGAGGTAAGTTTGTTGTTGTTTAATCCAAGCCATTGCAGCTGAGATAGCTGCCCTATCTCTGAAGGAAGAGTGGTGAGTTGATTGTTATTTAATCCAAGGCCTTGTAGTTGTGGTAGGTGCCCTATCTCTTTAGGCAGATTGGTAAGCTGGTTGTGGTCTAAGCCAAGCTCTTTTAGCTGTGATAGCTGCCCTATCTTTGCCGGAAGAGAGGTAAACTGGTTGTGATCTAAGCTAAGGCATTGCAGCTGCAAGAGTCGTCCTATCTCTGAAGGAAGGAAAGTAAGTTTGTTGTTGCTTAAGTAAAGCTCTTGTAGCTGTGATAGCTGCCATATTTCTGCCGGAAGAGAGGTAAGCTGGTTGCTACTTAAATCAAGCGTTTGCAGCTGAGACAGTAGCCCTATCTCTTTAGGCAGATTGGTAAGCTGGTTGTGGTCTAAGTCAAGTCGCCGCAGCTGTGATAGCTGCCCTATCTCTATCGGAAGAGAGGTAAGCTGGTTGTGATCTAAGCTAAGGCATTGCAGCTGAGGCAGTAGCCCTATTTCTGCCGGCAGAGTGGTAAGCTGGTTATTTTCTAAGATAAGCTCTTGCAGTTTTGATAACTGCCCTATCTCTGCCGGAAGAGTGGTAAGCTGGTTGCTGCTTAAGTAAAGCCCTTGCAGCTGTGATAGCTGTCCTATCTCTGCCGGAAGGTTGGTGAGCTGGTTGTTGCTTAAGATAAGCTCTTGCAGCTGAGATAGCAGCCCTATCTCTGCAGGAAGATTGGTAAGCTGGTTGCTACTTAAACCAAGCAATTGCAGCTGAGAGAGCTGCCTTATCTCTGCCGGAAGAGAGGTAAGCTGGTTGCTACTTAAGTAAAGCCCTTGCAGCTGTGATAGCTGTCCTATCTCTGCCGGAAGGTTGGTGAGCTGGTTGTTGCTTAAGATAAGCTCTTGCAGCTGAGATAGCAGCCCTATCTCTGCAGGAAGATTGGTAAGCTGGTTGTCGCTTAATCCAAGCAATTGCAGGTCCAATAATTTCCCTATCTCTGCCGGAAGGCATGTGAGCTGGTTGCTAGTTAAGTTAAGCATTTGCAAATGCGATAATTGCCCTATCTCTACCGGAAGAGTGGTGAGTCGGTTGTCGCTTAAGTCCAGATCTTTCAGGTTTGATAATTGCCCTATCTCTGGAGGTAAAAAGGTTAAGCTGATTCCTTCTAATTGTAAGCTCGTAATATCTTTGCCATAATTTTCAATCCACCCTCCAAATAGCTCCCCTTTTCTTTCTAAAGACAAGTACTTGATTTCTTCTTGGCCTAAGTATTTCTCTCCACCAGGTAATTTTTTCCACATTAAGAGGCGACTAATATTTACCACATAAGAGGAATAATTAGTCAGAGTATAATATCTTTTTTCCTCGGTTTTCCACTTAAATTCTAAAGGAGAAAGAGTCCTAGCTAGGGTAAAGGTTTGTCTGAAGATTGCATTTACCTTTGCTGTTTCAGACAGTTCTTCTTCTAGCTTATAAATCCTGTCTAAAATAAGAGCCCGCTCGTTAACATTTCCTTGAGGGAAATGAATTTTACCTATTAGCTTGTAAAGAGGGGGCATGACTTCATTAGCTAGGAGATGTTGCCATCTTCCACATACGCTAAATAAGGAAGGGCTAGCGCAAGCCTTTAGAATAGGGGCTAATATTTCATTAGGTAAATGTTCAATGGTGATAGAAGAGCTAGTATTCATCGTATGCCCTCTTTAAGTGCCATGCATGTTTCTGATAATTTTTAAAAAGTATAAGAAAGAAATAAAACATGCAAGAGAATACTAGAAATAGGTACTAAGCAGTTATAAACAAAAATAATGGCAATTTTTTTAAGCTGCAGCTTTATAGGAATTTCGGTAAGTTTTGCGATAACCATTCAATTTACCTGTTTTAACCTTAGCATCAACTTACCATTTCCTGCCTTCTAACAAGCGCTTACTATTTTAACCTCTTTTTATAACAGATGCCTCCTAGAGAATTAAGAAGTTAATTTTGATTTTATGCAGCGTGTTTTGTTGGATGTATAGGCTAGACGATAGAACGGCAAACGTAGTCCCTTTTTATAGATTTATTCTTCCCAAATAGCTGTGGCAGTCGCATATTTTTGGCAATGACTGATGGATATATGAATAAGAGGGTTTTTGAAATGCTTTTTAAAGGTGTCTGTAAGAGCAAGATAGGGTTTACCCTGTTCATTATTAAGGATAGCGAGATCTGTCCAACTCAGGCCTCCGGTTAAGCCCGTGCCTAAAGCTTTTACAACCGCCTCCTTAGCAGCAAATCTACCTGCAAAGTTTTTACTCGATTGCCGGAAGGATTGGCAATATTTTTGCTCTTCCTCGGTAAAAACCTTATCAAGAAATTTTTGGCCATACTTATGTATGTTTGCCTCAATACGAGCCACTTCAATAATATCAATACCAATGCCACGAATCATCTTAGCTACCTTGTAATCTATCCAGTAAAAAAATATATCCCTTTTTAAAAGAAGGTAAGTCAACATCTGAGATAAAGCTTGCTGCAATTCTATGTGAAAGAAGCTTACAAGACATCAAACCTTCTGAGGGACTATATTTTAACATCCATACTTGCGTTTTAATGCACTCTTTAATAGCTTCAGCAGCTTCATTGGCCTCCTTCCTCGCAGCTTTAATTTTAAGATAGCCGATAGCTTGCCAGGTAACAGGAATATATACCCTAAAAAACAAGAGTGAAGCAACTTTACATAGGAGGCCAATCAAATGAGTAAAAAGGCTTATCTCACTGTCGTGAGTAGTGAATTTTGAAATTTAGCACCTCTTACTAGATAATGAGTATGTATAACTTCAGAGCTTTTTTCTCAAATTTAGAAAAGATATAAAAAAATGGCCTTTATTTGTCTATCTTTTAACTATTCCTTTTTTCTTTATCTTATATCTCTCAATAGGTTAAATTTCTTTTTTATCATTATCATGTAGGAGAGGAAAATATGCTAAAATTGAGTCACAAAACTTTAATTGTTTTTTCGGGAATCATCTGGTTAGCTGTAGGAAGCTTTTTACTTTCCTTGGGGCTAAATTTTTTACTTCACGCTGTCCAAGATATGCGTTTTCTAGAAAAAAATAATTATCCTTTGCTTAATCTTTTTTCTTCTGTTTTCTCAAATTCAGAAAATGCTATGGTGTTTCTGATTGCATCAGGATTGATTATAGGTTATTCCAAAGGACGTTATGTGTTGGGTAAAGCGGCTGTTAAAGGGGTAGAAAGGATTTATTCTTTGCCTAATCCTACCTATTTACAGAATATATATGATTCCAAATATTATATTCTTTTAGCGGGGATGATGGGACTTGGCTTCTCTATGAAATATTTAGGCATACCTGCCGACATCCGTGGCTTAATTGATGTAGCGATAGGCTCTGCTCTCATTAATGGCGCTATGATCTATTTCAGGCTTGCT
The DNA here is from genome assembly GCF_000813665.1 of Neochlamydia sp. EPS4. Lineage (NCBI taxonomy): Bacteria > Pseudomonadati > Chlamydiota > Chlamydiia > Parachlamydiales > Parachlamydiaceae > Neochlamydia > Neochlamydia sp. EPS4. The sequence continues at coordinate 10,858 of NZ_JSDQ01000056.1, forward strand.
TTTACAAAGCCTCTAGAAGATCGAAGTTAATAGACAGCTTACGGGTAATAAATAAAGGGTGCTCCTCTAGAGTGGGTAGGCTAGCCAGTGGATGGAAAAAAGCTTAGCTTATTTATGGTAAGGAGTGCCTTTAGCAATTTCAAAAGCTCGATAGACTTGTTCTATGAGTACTAATCTAATAATTTGATGAGTCATCGTTAAAGGGGAGAGGCTAAGGCAAGGGTAGGAAAGTTTGATTGTTTCCGGCAATCCACTTGCTCCTCCAATAACTAGTGTCAAGCGCGAGCCGCCTTCTATAAATTGAACCTGCAGAAAGCTAGAAAATTTTTCGCTATCTAAAAGTTGCCCTGCCGCGTCTAAACAGATCACCCGCTTTTCTTTGGAAATGAGTTCTTGAAGCTGTGCATTATTTTTAGCTTCTACGAACTCAAATTTTAAGACAGGGGATAGACGTTTAACATATTCTTGGATGGCGTCATTGAGCCATTCTTCTTTTGTTTTACCAATAGAAATAATTTTCAGTTTAAGCATTTAATTATATATAAAAATTTAAAGAAAGCTTCCCGCAAACCTTAGGGAATTAACGGCTTTTCAGCATTTTTTGCATATAGCGTTTTTCGTCTCTTTCTTTAATGGCTTCTCGTTTATCAGCAGACTTTTTTCCTTTAGCAATAGCAATTTTTACTTTCACCCTTCCCTCTTTTAAATACAGGGCAAGGGCTACAATCGTTAAACCTTTTTCCTGCACGCTTTCGCGTAGTTTAAAGATCTCTCTTTTGTGTAAAAGAAGTTTACGGTCACGAGTCTCTAGATGATTGTGAATGTTGCCATACTTATAAGGAGCAATATGGGACCCAATAAGCCATGCTTCCCTGTTAATCACTTTGATATAAGATTCTTGCAGGCTACCCCCATTATCTCTTAGCGATTTGATTTCTGTGCCTTCTAAGGCAATACCTGCTTCAAAAGTTTCGAGAATTTCGAAATGGTGGAAAGCGCGTTTATTAGATACGAGATCAGAAGATTTATTATTCATATGCAAATATATTAAATGAAGGCGCATAAACGAAGCAAGAGAGATTGCAGGGTCAATATCTCTTAGGGCCTTTATAACCTTTCCAATCTATCAATTCTTTGGTTTTCGCATTTTTTTAGATAGGCAAGCATAAACACATAAAGCATCTATGTTTATTGCTTGACAAAGAGCTTATGGTCACTTATCTTGGGTCTCTCTTTTATTTAGCTTAAGGAATTATCTATGAAATTCGTCATAGCCACACAAGAGCTTAATTATTTAATTAATAAGTGTCTTAATGCAGTTGCTCAAAAATCTACTATTCCTATTCTTTCCAACTTTTTGATCGAAGCTATTAATAATGAGCTCATTATTACAGCTACAGATTTAACAGTAGGGGTCCGCTGCTTTACTGAAGCAAAAATTCTTGAGGAGGGATCAACAACATTGCCTGCTAAGCGCTTGGCTCAGTTAATACGTGAGTTGACAGCGATGAATGTGGAAATTTCTACTTCAGAAAATGAAATCACTGAAATTAATGCTCAAACTTCGCGCTTTAAGTTAAATGGAATGAACAAAAATGAGTTTCCCGCCCTACCTAATGTGACAGATGCCGTGCATTTCAAAATTAAACAAAAAATTTTGAAAGACATGCTTTATCGTACAGCTTTTGCAGTTTCTCGTGAAGACAATCGTTATGTGCTCACAGGAGTATGTTTGCAGGTGCAGGGAGGAACAGCTTCCTTTATTGGTACGGATGGAAAGCGTCTAGCAAAATCCCAAACTACCCTTAATATCGATCCATCTTTCCAAGGTACTTACGTGATTCCTCTTAAGGCGGTAGAGGAAATCCTTAAAAATCTGGAAGAAGAGGGCGAAGCTATAGTGTTTTTAATGCAGGACAAAATTGCTATCAAAGCCTCTAATACGACTATTATTAGTAAACTATTAGCAGGAGAGTATCCTGATGTTAACCGTGTCATCCCTTCTCAAACTGGGATAACCGTCAATCTCCACCGTGAAGAATTGATGACTTTATTGCGCCAAATTTCTCTATTTGCTGCAGAAAATAATCACTCCGTTCGTTTTACTTTCGACGAAGGGGAGTTGAAATTGACAGCCAACACGATGGAAATAGGAGAAGGTAAAGTAAGTATGCCGGTAAATTATAAAGGGGAAAAGTTAGAAATTGCTTTTAACCCTCATTTCTTTTTAGATATTTTGCGTCATAGTAAAAGTGAAACTATTTCCTTAGGAATTACTGATCCTTATAATCCTGGCTTGATTAGTGACTTTAATTATGATCAAAATGAAGAGGAGAAAGAATCAGAACAAAATTCGCTGTTTGTGTTAATGCCTATGCGTTTGAGTGAAGATTAGCTAAAATAAGAGGTTATCAATTTGAGTAGTGGTCTTTTTCTTCAAAAGCTATATTTACGCTATTTCCGTCGTTATGAGGAGGCCACTTTTGACTTTAGCCCTGCAATTAATACGATTGTAGGCCCTAATGCTTATGGTAAAACAACTATTTTAGAGGCGATCCAGCTGTTAATAAATGGTCGATCTTTCCGTACGCAGCAAATTTCCGATATGATTCAATATGGGCAAAAGTATTTTCATATTGAAGCATGCTTTATTAAGCAAGGCGTAGCGCAAACACTCAAGATTCTTTATGATGGCAATGAGCGAAAAATTATACATAATAGTACAGCTTTTTCGTCAGTAGCTAACCTATTAGGCATCTTGCAAGGAGTCGTCTTAACTCCTGACAGCACTTCTTTAATTAAAGGTTCTCCTTTATTGCGACGGCATTTTCTCGATCTGCAGATTGCCCAGATAGATCCTTTATATGTACATTATTTGACACGTTATATAGGCGCTATGAGGCAACGTAATGCTTTATTAAAGAAAAACGAAATGCTTGCTATCCAAACTTGGGAGCAAGAGATGGCAGGAGCCGCGGCTTATGTGACCCTGCAAAGAGAGCAAACGATTGCAGATCTACAAAAATGGGGAAACGGGTTATACGGAATGTTAACCGCAGAGACTGCGCCTTTAAGTTTGGAATACAAAAATAGTAGCCGCCAAATAAAGGATATGCAGCTTTTGCGTCAACATTATCTGCAGCAATGGGATAAGCTTCGTGTACGCGAAAAAGAAGTGGGGATGACTTTGTATGGTCCCCATCGTGATGATTTATTAATAAAGATAGGAGATCGCGAAGTGCGTTTGTTTGCAAGTGAAGGGCAACAACGTAGTTGCGTCATGGCTCTTCGATTAGCGGAATGGCAGCGCCTACGGGAATTAAGCCAAGAACTACCTTTAATGTTGATTGACGATGTAGGGGTTAGCTTAGATACTACACGCCGGCAAAAACTTTTGATCCACTTAAAAACTTTAGGGCAAGTTTTTATAACCTCCACCGAAGAGCTTTAAGTAAGAGGTTTATCATTCGTATTGCCTGCTAACCTAAAGAGAGACGACCAAAAGGGGTCAAGCAAAGACATAGTTTATCCTGGTGATAGCCTGTAGCTACCATACCTGCTTGCATGAGATATTCGCAGGTGATAAGTTTTATAAATTCCCTTTCATCTTCGTTGTAATTAGGGGTGCTATATTTCCATCTTTTACCTCTATTAACCAAAGAAGTAGGTAAAACACTTCCTACGGCAGCCAAACAACCTTTAATGTAATCCTCGAAGTAAACCCACTTTCCATGAGCAAAATTTTTAAGACTTTTTTCGACTTCGCGTAAATCTTTTTCAGAAAAAGAAGTAAATTGCTCATTAGCAATCAAGCGATTCAGTGACTGTCGATAAAGGATGATGGCTTGGTCTGCGCGAGTTTTCTTAAGCCAGTCTTCCGTATAAACTGATGCCACAATTTTTTGCTTTTCTTGCTTGGCAATCTCCAATAAAAGGGCTACTTCTAATAAATCTTTAGGGGCATTGGTAAAAGAAACACCTTTTTTTAGCAATTTTTTTACAAAAGCATTTAATTCATTTAAAAATCCAAACTCTTTTTCATAGACAGCAGTAATAGGGGTAACATCTTGAATAGCTACTGGATGAGTATTCTGAACGAATAATAAGAATTCGTGCCATTCATGAAAAGGAGTAACGACCTCTTCCCAAACATCATTCGTTTTAACATAGCGGAGGCAGCAAACTAGGCTAAACTCTAAGAAAAGCATATACTCTTCAAATTGCTCCCTAGTAAGGCCAAATTTTTCTATAAGTGCGCTTGCACTAATTTTATAATCGGGAGCTGCAAATACTTGTTTTGCAATCGAGCTTATGATAGGGTTATCGAAAACGAGATCTTGTAAATAACGTTCATAAATTTTTGGGGTGAACAAAAACTTTTCTATAATAGAGTTAAAGATATTGTCTGAGCTACGGGGGATGGCATACCAGGAGGGAAGGGCATGAATGGGTGCTTTACTTAATAATCCTTGTAAATACTCCATGTCAGGACGAAAGTCATCATCGAATTTGATAATATGCGCCTCGTAATACTTACGCATCTCTTTATCAACGAGCACCCCATCTCCTTGGATTTGAAAAAGGCCGCTTTTGGCTAATTTATCTAAAATAGGACGAAGTTTAGAAGGAGCGATCTCCAAATTATCTGCAAGGGTAGTGAGGGTGGTTTTTAACGAACCATTAATAATTTCTTGCAAGACATCGACTTCCAAAATCGATAACTCTGCCATAAAGAGACGATTTTCAATGTCTCTACGATAGTTATAATCCGTTAAAACTATTTTATTTTTTCGAGTAGTAAAAGTGGGCATAGGCTTTCTTTAAAGGATTTATTGTTTCTTGCTGGAAAGCTCGTTAGCGATCAAAGTTAGTGAAGAAGGTTTACAAAAGCAGAGGAATATTTCAATTCAATTGTTGAAAACATTGTATTTTAAAATGTTATTATTGACAACCCTTTTATTTGGCTAGGCTTTGGGGAATGCGAGTGTTTAAGCCTGGCAAAAAAATTGATTTATTAAATGTTTTTTGTATAATCCTTTTTGTTGAACTATCTACCCCGGCAGGGCGGGTAGGGACTAATTAAAATTTTAACAAAAGTGTAAACTTAAGTGACCATAGAAGAATTTCCTCTTTCCTCGCAGGATTTGATGATAGAATTTGCAGAGTTAATGACAGAGACTCTCTTAAAAAGAGATGTACACCATGCCGACCCTTTTGAGGTTTACGCGCATCGTTTAAGGAGCCATTTCTATAATTGCCCTGAAAGATTTAAACGGCATTTTGCGGAAGGCTATTGCTTGTTAGTCAAGGAGCTTGAAAAAGAATCTATTCATTGAGATCTTCTCGGGAAACAATCCAAAACGCAATCTCTGGATAATCGTGGGTAATTTTATCTGCCCATCGCTGAGCTTCTTCTTTAGAACGAAACATAAGGGCTGTAGTAGCTAATCCATCAGCTAGTGCGCACGAAGGAGCTAAAACACTTGCGCTAGCCACATTTTCCCTCGTTATAATAAGAGGTGTAAGATTAACAGGGTCAAGAATATGAAAATAGGTAGTAGTGTGATAAGCATTGTCGCCTTTCTTAGCTTTTATCGCCCAGCTTTGAAAATAATCCCCACTTGTAGCAATCGCTTGATTGCGTAAATTTATCTTAGCGATAGCGTTTTCTGGATTAATATTTCCCAAACGGCTAATAAAAATATTCCACGGCCTACCCTGAGGATGCTCCCCCATGGTCCTTATTTCTCCCCCCCATTCCACAAATAGATTCGTATAGCCTGCTTCATTAAGCCTATCAGTAAGTAAATCTACGCAATAGCCTTTAGCGATTCCTCCAAGGTCTAGTTGAATATCGTCTAAATCTTTATAAAATTTTCCTTGGCCAAAATGAATTTTATTCCACCCTATTGTAGCAGCAACAGACAAGATGGCGCCTTCAGAAGGAATTTGTCCTTGCTCGAGATGTTTTTTCCACAGAGCTTGCAGAGGTTCTATGGTAGGGTCGAAGCGTCCTTCCGATAATAAAACTATCTTGTCTGTCAAATTTAATAATTGCTCAAGCTCGGTAGAGATGGATACTACAGTCCCTGCTTTTAATTGATTAAGGCAAGAAAGCTCGGAGGAAGGATTCCATTTATTATAAATATGGTTTACCTCTTCGAAAGTGTCTCGGATAATTTTAGAAATAAGGGCTTTTTCTGAGGCGCTCAACGGATGACCAATGAGAATACGATAGTTAATCGTCATCTCATTCCCGGAAAAAAGGGTCAATTTTTCATGGGTGAAATTTGAGCAAGAATAAAGCAAGAAAAAGAGGATAAAAAAATAGCTAAATGTATAGCATTTCTTTAACTTATCCTTTGTATTACACCCCAATTCCCTCTTCATCTTAAGTATTTATTGAGCCTTTTGAAGGTTCAAATCCAATCGCTTAGAATAGCTCTTAAGAGTATTGCTTAATAACATAGCAATCGTCATAGGACCTACTCCTCCTGGTACAGGAGTAATATAGGCACACTTGTCTTTAATGTGATCAAAGTCTGCATCACCCACCAGCCTATATCCAGCAGGACGACTTAAATCGTTAATTTTATTTATTCCTACATCAATCACTGTTACCCCTTCTTTAATCATATCTGCTTTAAGAAATAAAGGTTGTCCCATCGCTAAGATAATAATATCAGCTTGAGAGGTTAAGCTATCTATCTTTTTAGTCCTACTATGGGCGATGGTAACAGTGGCATTGCCTTCAGGGTTATTTTGCATTAACATAGCGGCCATAGGCTTCCCTACAATATTGCTGCGGCCAGCAATTAACACGTGGCGGCCAGCTACTTCTATCTGGGATCTGGCTAGAAGGGCACGAATGCCTAGCGGTGTGCAGGGGAAAAATCCATCCGTTTCTCCCATTAACATTTTGCCTACGTTAAAAGGATGAAATCCATCGACATCTTTTTCTGGTAAGATGGCTAAATTAACAAGCGATGGGTTAATGTGAGGCGGCAAAGGTAATTGCACAAGGATGCCATCTACTGTGGAATTTAAATTAAGAGCATGGATCTTGTCGAGGAGCTCTTTTTCTGATAAGGAGGAAGGTAGATGGATTTTTAAGGATAAAATTCCTACATTTTTGCAAGCTTGGGTTTTCCGTTGCACGTAAATTTGAGAGGCTGGATGGTCGCCAACAATAATAACAGCTAAGCATGGCGGACGGCCATGCATATTTAAAAGAGTAGCTTTTATCTCTTCTTCAATTTCTTGAGCAATTTTTTTTCCATTGATGATCATAGCGAGAATTTAACTGTCTTGTTCTATAATTCCAATCAAAATATTAGGAGCTAGGCTTTAAGGTGCAGGTAAAGAAAACTTTACAACTATTATAAGTAAAGAAAGAAAAATTGCTTAAAGCATTTTTCATGTCTTTTATGCTTATATAGGAGGGGATTAGCATAACCCATTTTTACTTTTAATCCAACTTTTGCTTCTATTTTTCTGAAGAGGTTTAAAAGCTATCACCCTTTTATGAATTAGATTAAATAAATAGGAAATTCCCTAGAATGTTCTTCTTTTCTACTTTACTCTAGCCTTTTTGAAAGAATAAGCCCTGGATAAATAATAGAAATAAGTTTGCCTAGCTTCTCTAAAATCTAAATGTTTTTTTGAAGTTGATTTTAGTGAAATTTAGCTCTTTTTATGAAAGAGGGAGGAGGTGAACTAGCTACGAATCAAAAGATAAAGAGTGAAGGAGAAAAAAATTTAAGGGAAGTTTTTTTTAAGATAAATATCTTTTTGTAACTTAAAATAGAGGGGTGAGCAATTTTATTATGTAATCTTCTACCATAAAAACTAGGCTTTGCCTCAGAGAAAGAACTGTGGGGGAAGTTAAGTTTTTTAGCCCCAAGATAGCTTTTTTAAAGCATAAAAGCTAAAGCTTTAGAAAAGTTAGGAAAATTTATGGTAAGAGTATTTTCACTAAAGGAATCCTTGCTTTCTAGAAAAAAAAGCTTTAGAAAAAGCAAAAGAGTGCAAAAAAATAATAGTATATTGTAACGTGGATTTACAACTTTGGAAAAATTGTTGATTACAAGAACCTTTTTAGGAGGAAATATGTATAAATCGGTCCTCAAGACCTGGATAGCGCCATTCTTAGGAGTGGGTGCTCTACTTTCTACTCATGCTTTTGCACAAAATGCTCCTTTACAAACGCCGCCCAGTACTCCTGTTGGGTTGAATGATGAATGCTCTAAGGAATTACTTATTTCCTATTTTCCTAAAGTATTTGTGCTAGAGACTTTAAAAAAGTATAACGTCTCTCAAGATAAGTGGGAGGCAATAGCTAGTGAACTTGCTCAGAAAGATAAGCAGGTCATCAAAACCGTGGAGGAAAAAGCAGCTAAATTAGACCCAAACCCTCTTAAAGACCCTCAACAGCGCCAAGCTGCCGTCAGGTTATTTAGAGAAACTTTGACAGATTTGTTTGCTTTGACCATGAAAGCCCATGGAATAAAGGATGGAAAGCAAATCACCGATATGCTGAATGATATTCAACAACAAAAAGCTAAACGTTTTGCTATGTGCATGCAAAAAGTCTCATCCGAAGATTCTAAAGGCGAAAGCAAAGCTGAAAATTCAGCCACTTTAGGAGACAAGAATTAACTTTTATAAGAGGAGAAAAAACATCCTAATCTCCTCTTATTTTTTTATTCACTCGGTAAAGAGTAGAAGTTTTATTTTTGTTTAGAAAGGGCAACCTTTATGGAGGATGGAAATCCTTCTAAGAATTTTAAAGCCTTATTGCCTCAACCATGCATAGAAAAGTTAGAGACAATCCTTTGTTGCCAAAAGCCATACTCTTTAAAGAAGCTAAGTCTATAGAATCTAAAAAATTTAATCTTGCAAAGTTGGCTTTTTGTCCAAAAGCATGATTTTCATAGCGTATAAGTTTGCATGAAAGACTGCTCAAAAAGTATATAACTTCTTTGCTATCCTAGATGCTTTATTATAAAAAATTATTTGTTTTTCTTAATACTTCTTAGCTTGTCGAAATAGCTTTGCCTCTTTTTCATTTCACGTTCAAAACCTCGCTCCACAGGACAGTAAAATTTCCTAGGCGGTAATTCTTCTGGAAAATAATTTTGCCCTGAGAAAGCATGTTCTAGCTCGTGATCATACATATAATCTTTTCCATATCCCATTTGTTTCATTAGAGGAGTTGATGCATTAAGAATAATGGGAGGGGGAGCCATGTGAGTTGTTTGCGCAGCTAATTGCTTGGCTTCTTCATAAGCTTTGTAAAGAGCATTGCTTTTTGGGGCTAGAGCAAGATAAACGACAGCTTGGGCTAAAGCTAGCTCTCCTTCAGGAGAGCCTAACATTTCATAAGTGTCGCGTGCTGCGATACATAAAGGTAAAGCTTGCGGGTCTGCTAATCCTATATCTTCACTAGCCATTCTGATAATTCTGCGTGCTAAAAATAAAGGATCTTCCTTACCCTCTAGCATACGCGCCAACCAGTATAAAGCTGCATCAGGATCAGAGCCTCTTACCGCTTTATGAAGAGCCGATATTAACTGATAATGCTGATCGCCTTGCCTATCATAACGAGCAGTACGTTGCTGTAAGTATGTTTGTAAAGTATCTGCATCTAAAACAATATTTTCATTAACACCTTGGAGATTTTCAATTAGATTGAGGAGGAAACGGCCATCCCCTTGAGCTGATAAAATTAAAAGCTGACGGGCTTCGTCGGTAAGAGGTAATACTTTTTTTCGAGCTTCATAGCGTTGTAATAAATGATGTAAAGATTTCTCATTTAAAGGCTGAAGCGATAACACCCGCAGCCGCGAAAGCAGAGCAGTATTAAGATGAAAAGAGGGATTTTCTGCAGTCGCCCCGATTAAAACAATGGTTCCCTTTTCTACGTAGGGTAAAAAAGCATCTTGCTGAGCTTTATTAAAGCGATGAATCTCATCTACAAATAAAACAGCTCTTTGATGGAGTAGGGGAGTGTTTTCTATCTCTTCTATAAGCTTTTTGAGGTCAGTGATGCCATTAAAGATAGCGCTCATTGAATAAAAAGGGATATTAAAAGCTTTTGCATATAGCCTGGCGATAGATGTTTTCCCACATCCAGGCGGCCCCCAAAGAATAATAGATAATGGTCTGCCTGCAGAAATAATTTTTGTTATAAAGCCTTCTGGTCCTATCAGATGTTCCTGCCCTACGATTTCTTCGATAGATGCAGGACGCATCTGTTCAGCAAGAGGAGCTATAGGCGATTTTGGAGTGATCATAAAGAATATATTCTTTTACCGGTTTGCCACCGATAAGATGTTGTTGAAGGATGATCTCTAAAACTTCGGGGGTACAGGAATGATACCAAATTCCATCAGGATAGATGACAGCAACAGGACCTTTTTGACAAATTCTTAAGCAGCTTACTTTTGTTCTATAGATGCCTCCGGCACCGGTCAAATTCAATTCTTGAAGCCTTTGCTTTAAATATTGCCAAGAAGCATAGGCCGTATCTGAGCTAGAGCAGCGCGGATTTGATTGGTCGCTACATAAAAAGATATGGCGTTTAAGGGTGTCAACCCCACATTTTATTAACCTTTCGTTAAGATTTTGTTGCATATTAGATATACCTTTGTCGGGATTTTTTTTGTAAGCTTAAAGGAAGGAGGATAAAATATAGAAAAGCAAAAAGAGCATCGCCTAAAGGCATTACAAAAAGATCGGAAACTATCCATCGTATGCCTACAGAAAGAGGCGCTCCCAATATATAAAGGAAAATAACTTGGAAAAAAGTTATAGTAAAGGAAAAAAGGAAGGTCATGATGGGTAGCGTACTTAGATGATCGGCAAAAAAATGACGTTTTTGAGGGTAAATCACAGCAGCTCCCAGGGTGTAGTTGCCAGCATAGAAGCCGAAAGGAGGCTGTACCGACAGTAAATCGAGGAGGAATCCACAAAAAAATGCATACCAGAGGCAGCGAGAGAAGGATTTTTGATAAAAGGAAACAATAAGAAAAGGCACTAAGAACATAAGCCGGATACTAGGAGCTATAGCTGGCATGCCAAGGGTAAGTACTAAGCCGCTAAAGAAGGTAAGGAATAGATTTTTTCTACTTAAATGCATAAAAAATTTACAAACTTTAAAAGGCTACTTAGGGGAGATCTATAGTTTTCTCTGAAAAAAGAGGTTGTTTTCTGGGGTTATAGCCACCATGTAGCCTCTTTTCCTATAAATCCTAGTATTTCTCTAGCTACCTTTGATCCTATATTTAAAAAGTGTACCAAAAATTAATAAGCTCCTCTGGGGAAGCATACAATGGGGATGGTTTTAGCAATGATTTTTATATCGAGAAGTAAAGATTGGGATTCTATGTACTGCTCATCGAGTTTAATACGATTAGCATAGCTAATGTCACTGCGTCCTGAAACTTGCCATAAACCCGTTACGCCTGGACGTACAGACAAGATTTTTGTAGCCTTATACCCTAAATGTCGAACCACTTCGTATTGAACGACCGGCCTAGGGCCTACCACACTAAGATCTCCTTTCAAAACATTTACAAATTGAGGAAATTCATCAAGAGAAGTCTTTCTAAGAAATTTGCCTATTGGCGTCACTCGTGGATCATTTTTTAGTTTATGCGCATTAGCCCATTCCCTTTTTAATTCCAAGGAACTCTCTAGAATTTCATCCAGCCTTGCATCGGCATCAGGATACATGGTGCGAAATTTATAGCAGCGAAAAGGTTTGCCACCTCGGCCTATTCTCTCCTGAGAATAAATGATTTTACCTTTAGAAGAAAAATAGACGGAAATAGCGACTATTGCCAACACGGGCAAGGTAATAATAAGCACGCAAAGGCTAAAAATAATATCAAACAAGCGTTTAGTTGGATTACGTTTGACCGTTAAACCCAGAGAAGGGGAGAATCTTAAGGCTGTAGATTCTTGCATCCATTGAGGGGAATTATCCATAATTTTTTGCTTGCCAACCATTTTGTATCTTTATACAAATATTTTCTTTATATAGGTAATGCTAACCGACTAGGATTTCTTAGATAGCATCCAAAGTAATTTTTAGGCAAATAAAAAAAATAATAAACTTATTCGTAGATATTTGCCTATTTGTTTGTAAAACTTAAAAAATGTTAAAGTTTTTGGATTTAATAAAGCTAGGTAATATTAATCATTTTTAAAATAATAAACTTTTTTGCCCCCATCCCGCTTTAAGTAAAAGTTTTAGGATTTTTTGGGAGCAATAACAGCTTTCACTGCACCACCCTATAAAAGGCATACACGCTTTTTTTCCTAATATTCCTTTAAAAAATCTTGGTATCAGGCTATATAATTATAAGCTTTTAGGCAGTTTTTTAAGCAATCATATACTTGCTAAGAATCTCTTTTTAGGAGAAAGGAGCTGCCAGGAAGGCGATTCCTTTTTTGGATTTTATTGAGATAGACTCTTAAAATGGCATTATTAGATAGGGGAATAGATCAGATGCTTAAGAGATAGGGGTGAAAAAAAATAAAGGATGCGAAAAATACACCTTTTTCTCTTTCTCTAATCGTTAATTAAGCCACTTAGTCTATCGCTTACCTACTAAAGGTAGGAGAGGTTGCCCTTTTATTAAAGTTATCTGTTATAGCACTTTGTTCTCGATTAACTATCAACAATTTCGATGGACCAATAAATCGGCAAGAGAGACGAGCAAAGCTGTATCATACGGTAACTTTTTCAGCTGCTCCATAGCTGCCTGATAATATTCAAAGGCTAATTCTTGAGCTTCGGATAGCCCCAATAAAGTAGCGTAGGTAGTTTTATGATTTTTTATATCTGAGTTTTTGTTAGAAGTCACATCTAGCACATCATCGATGATTTGAAAAGCAAGCCCTATCTTTTGACCAAACGATTTTAAAATTTCCCGATCTGCTGGGCTGCCATTTGCTATGATAACCCCACATTCAATACAGGCAGTAATGAGAGCCCCTGTTTTACGTCGATGAACATCTTGTAAAAAATGAAGGTCGATAGCCTTCTGGTGGGACTCGATATCCATGATTTGTCCGCCAATCATTCCCTCTGCACCCGCGTTTTTGGCTATAACATTTATCAATTCTATTTTTTGATGAGCTTGAAGGCCGGTTCCATTTGTGATAATCTCGAAAGCATAAGTAAGTAAATAATCACCCGTTAAAACAGCATGTCCTTCGGTAAAAGCTTTATGTAACGAAGGTTTTCCACGTCTAAAATCATCATTATCCATGCAGGGTAGATCATCATGGATTAAAGAATAAGTATGGATCATTTCTACGGCACAAGCTGGATCCAATGCTAAATCTTCTGAGCCTCCTAAAGCCGTAGCGGTAGCTAATACCAGAAGAGGACGTATACGTTTGCCGCCAGCAAGTAGAGAATAACGGGTAGCCTCTAAAAGGTTAAAATAAGCCGTATCTTTTCCTGCAGTCAGCTCAGCAAGCCGTTTTTCTATGCTTTTGCATCTATCGTGGAGATAGCCGTGGATGTTGGGTTCTACGTTTTTCATATTCATTGGCTTAATTTCTTGCCGATTCACTCTCTTATAAATAAAGCTTTTTAAGCATGTTCCACTTCTTCTCTGTAATACGGCTTTTGACCTATACTTAAATAATCTAATCCCTTTTTAACTACTTCTAAAGGACTATATTGATTGCGGCCATCAAAAAAAACTCTGCCTTTCATCTGTTTAAGGAGAGCGTCGAAATCCAAAAAGCGGAACTGCTTCCACTCGGTCATCAACACAATTGCATCTACTCCCTCAGCGGCTTCTATTTCGTCATTACACCAGGTGATAGCGGGATGAGCACAGATGATCTTTTTAGCATTTTCCATAGCAACGGGATCAAATAAGCGCAAGTGTGCTTGTTGTTGCAATAATTGTTGAATCAATACTAAGGAGGGGGCTTCTCGCATATCATCTGTATCAGGCTTAAAAGATAACCCTAAAATAGCAATCGTTTTATTAGCTAAGCCAGAATATTTAGCAAAATATTCAATAATTTTATATCCCATTAGCTGTTTTTGCTGTTCATTTACATAGGCTACTGCATCAATAAGTGGGGTGTCATAGCTAACTTGATCAGCTTGCTTACGTAACGCAGAAATATCTTTAGGGAGGCAGGAGCCTCCATAACCGGGGCCAGGATATAAAAATTTGTAGCCAATACGGTTATCAGCTCCAATGCCTCTACGCACTTTATTTATATCTGCTCCTAAATGTTCGCATAAGCCAGCTAATTCATTCATGAAAGAGATGCGTGTAGCTAACATAGCATTCGCAGCGTATTTAGTCATTTCAGCAGAAGCAATATCCATGATCATCAACCGCTCATGACTAAGCATGAAAGGACTGTAAATTTCTTGCATGATTTGAGCTACCTTCGTCTTATCAGTTCCTATAATCACTCTGTCAGGCTTCATAAAGTCCTGGATAGCACAGCCTTCTTTTAAAAATTCTGGATTGGAGGCTACATCAAAATCAATGGACACGCCCCTTCTTTGCAGGCCTGCAGTAATGACGCTAGAGACGAGATTAGCAGTTCCTACAGGCACGGTGGATTTGTTAACGATTACCTGATAATCTGTCATGTGTTCTGCAATAGCTGCGGCTACATTATGGACAAAACGCAGATCAGCTTCGCCATTTTCCTGATGGGGAGTATCTACACAGATAAAACACACTTGGCTCTTGGCTAGAGCTTCAGCATAGCTAGTAGAAAATTTTAAACGCGAGGCTTTCACATTTCTTTTAACCATTTCCTCTAGGCCAGGCTCGTAAATAGGAATATAGCCTTGTTTAAGCTGATGAATTTTTTTTTCATTGATATCTAGGCATGTCACATGATGACCCATTTCAGCCAAGCAAGTGCCTGACACCAAGCCTACATATCCTGTTCCAATAATGAGCAGTTCCATAAAAGCCTCTAGCTGTATTCAATTTAAGCCCACACATCTTAACAGATGATTTAAAATCCTAAAAGCAGAAAGGCTTTAAAATTTAAAGATTTAATAGGGGCACAGCAGTCGGACAAGGGGTATGGCTGGGCCGACTTAAACCAAGGTTAAAATAAAGAGCTATGCGGTTATCTTTCTTATCATATTCTTTCCTTTGATAAGATAACTTAATATGCCATGCTTTTTGTACAGTAGCTAAAATGTCAATTTCATATTCACTGTAATTGGGTTCATGACGGCGGTTCCAGCCATGCCGTGATTCAAATTCTATCGCCCAGTTAGGGTGCCATCGATAAAATAGATGGATTAGCAAAGTATCTCTTCTATCCGAAAGCTGAGAGTCTTTTAACTTTTTTTCTGAATGGAAAGAATCTAAAATGAAATTTAATTGATCAGCTTTACGCCAAGCAAAAGACCCACGATGTCTCCATTCTAAAGATAAGGCTGCTTGACGATTAATCGTCCATTCGTTGCGAAAATTAAAATGATCCCATTGATGGCGTTGCATATCCCAACCGGCAGTAAAAGTATGACGTAAGGTGGGAAGCAAATTCCACGTCAAACGGCTGTAAATTTTAGGAGTCGCACGTCGAATGGTGGGAGTGTTAATAAAAGTATGGGCAAATAGTTGCCATTGCATCCAGCGGTCCAAGCCTTTTCCTTGGCGAGCATAATAAAAGCTATGATCGACTCCCCAAGTAAGCATATTCAACTGGTACCATCCATCGTGTATGTCAAAAATGTAATGTTCATTGGGTTTTATACCTGGTCTAGTATAGTACTTATACTTTACGTAGGGTTTTATAACATGCTTGAAACCAGAATAATGGCGCCTAAGTTGAGTGTTTGTTTCCACAGAAAACATCCCGAGGGCCACCCAATGATTATGCGCATGAGGATTGCTTCCATAATAGATCGCTGAAGCTCCAACTTCAGGAGTAGTGGTAAAAGGACCGGTTCGATACGAGCGGTATAATCTATGATAAAATTGCGCACGCGTAGAGTTAAAATTGTAGACATGATGGGAATGTTTAGCATACTGAAAATCTAGATAAGAAAGGCGCCAAAAATTTTCCGATATTATTCCGGTAGAGCCCAGAGAAAAAGGCCGAATGCTTATTTCCAAAGAGGGTAATTCTTGCTTAATCGTTTGAAAAGTATTGGCTCGTATTCGAGCAAAGAAGTTAGCTTTCCAAGAGTCACTCTGCTGAAATTTAACTTGCAGTTGAGTTTTGCCCGCCGTTTCCATATCTAAATTTTTATCCATATAGTCTGTAGCCATATCGATATCGCTAAGTTTATCCCATGTAGTATGAAGGCTGACTCCTTCTTTATCAAATAGCCTAGTATAGGCACCTTGAAATCTATAGCGCGTGCGTTGGCTTGGTTGATCTACCGATGAATCTCTTGCTATATAATTGACCATTTCAAGATTTTCTTGATTGTTTTCTGAATGATAAAGGGTATAGAAGCCTCCTCCTAAGCCCCTCTTAATTCTATAGTCAAGGCGCAAAAAGTTTTTAAACCCTGCCCAAGAAAATAGTTCATATTGCATTTCAAGACGGGTATTTTGTCCTCCGCGCCATGTAACATTAAAGCGCAGAGGGTTATCAAATATAGCGTTTAAATTAGCTTTAAATGAAGGGAGGCACAAAACTGGAAGGTGGACAAATTGAAATTGAATATTTTTAGCATCAAAAAGGTGTTTTTCGCGAAGTCGTGCTTTGGCTGCTGTCACTTGCCAATCAGTATGGTAATTTTCTGAAGTGGTGACAAACCCTTCATAGATAATGTAAGAACCATCGGCACAAAGCTCGATCGCACGCCCTCCAAAATACCAGGGTTCTACGGCAGAACGCGCCTGATAGATCAGGCCTGTTTGAGTTAAAAAGTTGTACTCTAGAGACTCTCCTATAAAAAAATACTCTCCCCACTCTAAAGCTACGTCCCCTTTGGCTGTCACCTGAAAGAGAAACCCTTCTTTAGTAATCTTACGGGTGTAAACAATATGACGGGCTTGGATGCGTAGATTTGGGCCTGTAATAACACCTCCTTCTGAAGTAGATAATACGCCATCGATGAAAACGGGGCTTCGTAGATCCACTTTAATCTCTTTCTCTACGCTGCTATTCAGGCTTTTAATTTCTTCAACGGAAGTACTAAAAAGAGAAGAGATCGTGAGAATAAGAAAAAGAGGGATAAAATATTTAATGTCTAGCGATAAGCTCATGCTATCTACCGGTCTAAGAAAATAAAGGAGTAGTTTAGCTATTTATCTTAGAGGGTGCAATAGGCTTTTTCTTTAACTTTTAAATTAAGAGGAAAATGCTTGTGTTAGTTAGGCACATAGATGGTTTTTTCCCCGTCAAGCTTCTATTCTGAAAAAAAAGTTGAACGGGCGCTTTTAAGAAGAAAGCTTTTGAAGAGGGTAGCTCTATTGTCATCCTAGCTTACCTATAAAATTTATCTAATAGTCTCACTAGGCATGTTTACAAGGTTCTCATTCCCAGGAGTTAAGGGACTAAAAATTAGTTTGTTTTTTTTCTATTCTTTGCTGCCCCCACGTCCTTGGATTAAATTTTAAGTTTTTTAAAAGATAAATCTTTTAGTAAAATTCAGTTTAAAATAGCATTAAATTAATAAAAACCACTACTGATTAATTCTTCAAGCTTATGCGAGATAAAAAGCTTTTAGTGAATAGCACGCATGAGCAGTCCTGCTAATGCATACCTGTTGATAGGATTTCCGTCTTGCATAGCCTCCAATAACAAATTAACAACTTGTTCATCTTTATTTTGTATAAGAGATTCGAATGAAGCGATCATTAATTGGGAATGCTCTTCAAGGGTTAATTGATAATTATCTTTTAAATCACGCAATTTGCTAGGCAAAAAGGGGCGAAATTGAAGAAGCTCATCTTTCTTACTGTTGGTAACCCAACGATATAAATTCTCTCTATAGGGGCCTTTTACTTTTAAAGAGTAGAGAGCCAGATTACAGTAATTACGGATAAGTGGTGCACCTATTTGCTGTTGATGCGCTTGAAGTAAAGCAATGGCTGCAGGAGTATTTAATTTTTTAAGTAAATCTGTTAAAAGAGGAATGAGATCGTTTTGCTGGCAAGCGAATAGTGTTTTAGCTATCTGTAAAAAATCTTGTTCCGGAAGGTCAAGAGCTTTTACTAGAGCTTCTTCTCTCATCTTTAATGATCTTTCAAAAGCATAAAGGCTATCCTTAAAATCCGGGTGCGCATAAGGAGCTGCCCTCCAAGCAGTAAGGCTTTTACCTGGAGAACATACGGAGGAATAACAGATGTCTTGGGGATGGGTAATTAAAATATCTTGTAATAAGACTTTTGTACAACGGGGATCTTGAAGGTAAAGCAGTGCCATGGCAGCATTAACCCTTACCTGTATATTAGGGTCGTTAATTAATAGAGCTAAACAGTCCTGACTTTCCTGCAGTTCACCTAACAAAAAAATGGCATAGATGTCTTTTTGCTTAGCTGCATTTTCTATAAGTATTTTGTATTCTTTACAACCTAGATCATATAAAGCTTTCCAGGCAGCAAGCTGTACATGGGAGACATTCGAGCAAGATAAATTTTTAAGCGTAGGAATTGAGGTCTCATCTTTAAGCAGACCTAAGGCAAATGCTGAGGCTTCTTGTTGTGCTTTTTCTTTATGAGTGGCAAGAGTACGAATTTTATATAAAAGTTCATCGCAGCCATATTTAGCGGCATTAATAATGGCAGCTAAACGTACTTCTTCATGAGAATGGCACATTAATTTACATAGCATATGGAGGGCTTCAGGAGTGCCAATCATGGCAAAGAATTCAGGAAATACTTCTTCCAAAATTCCTTCCCAACGATACATTAATGCTTCCGCATAAGCATAGGCACGAGGAGATTTTTTTTGTGCTAGCAGATAGGCGGCTTCTAAACGAATTAAGGGATGCTTAGTGTTCAAAGCGCGTTGTAAATTTTCATCTGCTTGATCATTTTGATACTGAGAAAGGAAATTAAGACTAATAAGTTGCAGCTCTGGGATGCCGCTGCTTATTCCTTCTTTTAAGATATAAAGCGCTCTTTCATTGAGACAAATGCCTGCTCCAAATAAAGTCATCAGGCGGGTGTTCAAGTCAGAACAGCGATAACCTTGGTCTAATAAAAGAAGAGCCATTTCTTGAAGGAACTCAAAATCATGTTTCCCAGTTTGCTTGTGATAACACTCATAAGCTTTTATGGCTTGAGAAACATTCCCCATGCGTACTAGAAACAATAAATGGGAGTGGTTATACTCTGTATACCCTTTATCCTTACCTGCCATTACAGAGGTATAAGGAAATAAAAAGCATAGCAAGCCATACAACCACTTAATTTTTATCTTAGGGTACATAATCCAACAGGTCTATTTCACAGTTTTTTAGCAAAGAGCGAAGGGTATTAAGAGGAAGCCCCATCACATTATAGTAACACCCATCAATTTTATTTACGATTAAGCTGCCCGCTCTTTGTATCGCATAGCCACCTGCTTTGTCGGCCCAATGAATTTTTTGATGATAGCGGTAGATATCTTCTTTTGTTAGGTGATTAAATAAAACGCGGGTTTCTTCCCAACCGGTGTATAAATTCGCCTTGTATAAGAGGACGACTCCTGTGAAAACACTATGCCATTTGCCTGCTAGATCCCAGAGCATACTAAAAGCTTCTTGCTCAGTTTGGGGTTTATGATACACTTTACCTGAGCGGTATACGATTGTATCTGCTGCTAAAATTGCCTCGTGATTGCCAATGTCTTTTACCGCTTTTGCTTTACCTTCGGCTATTAAGGAAACATATTTTATAGGATCACGCTTATAAATAACGCTATGTTCATCAAAAGATGGGGAAACTTGTTTGAAAGGCAGATTGAAATAACTTAGTATTTCTTTACGACGGGTTGACTGTGAAGCAAGAATAAGGTGCACCATGCAGTAGAGTCCTCGTAATAATCTTTTATGAGATAAAAACTTGCGAAAATATAAGTATTTTGATTTTTTCTGTCGGTAATAGAGGGCAGTAAGTTGTCAATAATTGTAAAATTTCTTTTTCTATTTCCTTTAAAGCCATTAAAGATATTTTATCGGTAGTTGGATAAATGCCTATATAATCTTTATCCTGAAAATGTATTTCTCGTAAAGCACTATTTAGCTCTGGGGCTATCTTATTTTGCTTCCATAATAAGCTTTGATTAAGATGCATACGCAATTCAGAAGTTATTAAACATCCTATAAAAATTTTAAGGTTAACTCCATCTTTTAGATCGGGCATAGGCATAAAAAAATTCACGCGCCTTTCTTTAACTTGTAAAGGTTGGAATAAAAAGAAGTTTAAAAGAACAATGAGATGCTCTTGGGCAGCTTCTTAGGAAATCGAATATTTGAGAAACTTAAAGCCCCTTCAATTAAGCGATACCTTTAAAGGCTAATTCCCTTTTTACACTGGCAACTAGTTTTTTAAAAATCCATAAATCTTCAAGGAAGGGGAATAAAAAAGGCTGGCTTTTGAAAAGCCAGCCTTTATATAAAGAGCCTAAGACTACTTTATTAGTTCACTATCGTACTTTCTTGTTGAACGATAGGTGTCTTGATTGCATCTGAAGAAACTTCAAATTTAACGCGTGCATCGCCAGATTTTTTAGCTTTGGCATCCACACGATATCTTAGTGTTTGTCTAGCTGCTACGTTTTTAACAGGTGCAAACTTAACTGTATTACCAGAAATTTGGCCTGAAGCATCACCAGACACTCCTATTGCTTGAACTTCCTCTGGGAAGGTAACCACAACTTGTACATTACTGTCCGGTTCTGAACCTTGGTTCACAACTACAATATTGTAGGCTGTAGAGTCATCAATACAGATAGGGTTCTCTGTCTGAGCTACTGATACGTTTAATGCAGGGCGTCCTTTCCAATGAGTCATCGATTCACAATGACCATTGCAATTTTGAGCGTTTGTGACGTCTACCTTGTTAGTAAAGCATCCCGCTACGCAGGTGGTAAGCGTAGTGTTGAAAGATACTTTTTCACCTGGTTTCATTTCTCTTAATCTCCAGGTCGCTGTATTACCGCTAATTGTTGCTCCATTAGCAGTTACAATCGAGGTTGAAGGAGGAGCATGATCAACGATTACTACATCTGTCAAAGGTAGGTCACCTGTGTTCATGACTATAATTTGGTAATCAGCATTTTTGCCGATTTGTTGCTCTTTTGGTCCTACTTTTGTGCACTCCATTTGACAGCAAGAAATGCATACTGTTGATTCGCAAGATACAGAATCAGCATTGCAGGCGGTCACAACGGCAGTGTTGGTGAACTTGCCACGCTTAACAGCTGTCGTGCAGATGTTAACAGTTTTAGATTGGCAAGGTTCTAAAGAGCCAAGCTTATAGACTAAAGTTTTTTGGCAGCTTACATGTTCTACACCTTCTGGTAGATTATCTGTGACCACCACATCTTCTGCTGCGCAGCTTCCATGGTTTGTTACAGTAATTGCATATTCAACAGGTTCACCTGGAGCTACTTGCTCAGGTCCAGTTTTTTTGCAAGTAAGAACTGGTTTAGCACAAAGTATGGAACAAAAACGAACAGGGACTGCTGTAGCACAGAAGCAGGCGCAAAGTTCACCTTCGATATCACACTTTAGCCATATTTTTGCTGGACGGCATTCACCTTTGCTCATGGAACCAAAATTCCATGATACTTTACGTCCATCCACGCGTCCTTCAGGCTGGCTTCTAATGTATGTTACGCCATCTGGTAGGGTAGTTGTTACATTCGCTTCACAAAGATCATCACAAGCTTTAACGTCAAATTCCAAAGGATATTGATCATTTAGCATGCATATTCTTGGATTACGAGCAGTAACAATCAGACCATCTTTACAGACAAGTTCACTTCCAGAAGGATGCTTGCAACCAGCTGGAGGTTTGCAATCTGGCTCGTATTGAGCATCAGAACTAGCTTGCTTGCTAGAGAATTTTGATGCGAAAAATGCTTTTGCTGCAGCAACTGGTGAAGTTGAAGTGACTCCCTCAGATGCTTGGTTTGTTTGATAAATAGGTGCTGGCTGTTCATAAACAGGGGCTGAATTGCTGGTTCTGTTATCAGCGCAACCTACCCACATGAGTGCGGTAGTGCACAAAAAAAGCAACGAGGCTATTATTCCTAGTTGTTTCTTCATTGATGACTCCTTTCGTTTGTTTTTGGTCATAGTAGATTAAATAACTTAAATGTTGGTCTAATCTCGTTTCTACAGTAGATGTATATAACACGATTGAACAAAACCTTCACTATTTTTTATTGTAGAGAGAATGTTCGTGAATTTCAGCGATAAGTTATCATGAATCTAAGAGCTTATCATTTAATCTCAAACCTTAATCTAATGATGGCTTCGACTGGCTCAAAATATATTAAGATTCTTTCGATCCTGCTTTTCCTTGTTTATCTCTGCATTTAACATATTTATATGTCGTTTAGTTTAATCGCCCTTTTTTTTAGCTTAAGTGAATGCCTAAGCCATTAAAAGGGGCAATTATTGTGACAGCCATTAGGTCCCGACAGCATTAAAGCTGTCGGAATTATAACTAATAATAGGTTGTATCACTACTGGTAGTATTCTCCCAAATATAGGGGGAAGGTGCTTGACGAGGCTCACAGGCTCTTGGAGCGCATGAAGTGCCAGTTTCGCTGTTAGACCACCAGCCGCAACCACAGCCAGTCAATGCTGTGGCAACTATTGCTAAAGATAATAAGTTAAAGGTTTTTTCATCTTTTTTCCTTCTGTTTTGTTTCAATAGTCATTAATTTCAATTAAGAAAATGCTTAACTTTTTTACTTAATTTCTTAATAGCAAACAGGGTCACAGACTGGTGCTGGAGCACATGGCCTTGGAGCATTTTTAACATAAGGCTTGGTATAGTAGGGCTGGGGAGAGCAAGGTTTTGCACATGGCTCATAGCCAGCACGATTTCCACAGCAGCCTGTTAATGCAATTACACTTACAAATAAGGCCACTGATGAAAAGAATTTTATAGCTTGTTTCATACTAACTCCTTGGGTTTAAATTTAATTTACTCTGCACGATCATTATTGAGTAGGTAATTTTTGGTCTCATTCATTTCCGTACTACAATTTGTATACTTCCAAAAAAAAGGATTTACCCTTTTTAGATACGCATTAGCTAATAAACTTTCCACTAGAATTTTTAATTTTATCAGTTTTTTGGAATGAAATTTTCATAATTCCCTTAAAAACAAACGTTTAAATTTTTTTAGCTTGAAACTAATTTTAATAAAAGCCTTGTTAAAATTCAAAGAGAGTGCCTTAAAGAAGACGCTTTCTTGATGGCTATTATGCTTGAAGAGCCAATATAGACATATTAAAAAATTATAAAAAAAGGAAAATAATTAGGAAATTGGAGGGTTTTTTTATGGGTATTCATATCTCATCCGCCTTCAATTTTCCTGACCAACCTAGCTTAGAGCGAAGTGTAGAGTAAAAATCATGATGAAGCATATTAACCAATCGAAACTTTTTTTGAGCAGAACTTAAATAAAATTTTTCTCCTGTTTTCATTTGGAAGCTAGAAAATCCATCATAGGTAACTTCAATAGGCTTGAGTTTGCTTATGTATTCAATACGGATTTGATGAGAGGGCAGAAGAACAATAGGGCGATTGGAAGTCGTGTGAGGACAGATAGGAGTAATGACAAAAGCTTTTAAGTTAGGAGTTAAAATAGGACCTCCTGCGGCCATTGAGTAAGCTGTAGAGCCACTAGGTGTAGCCACAATAATTCCATCGGCACAATAGGTATTTAAATAAATATCATCGACGTAAATTGAAATTTCGATCAGGGAAGGATTTTCAGCCCGGTGGAAAATAATATCATTAACAGCATAGCAGGTTCGATTATCCTCTGTTTTCCCAGCCATCATCATACGTTCACTTATAACAATTTTATCTGCTAAAAGATCCTCAAGACTTTGATAAGTTTCCTGAATAGGTATGTCGGCCATAAACCCTAAACCACCAAAATTGATGGCCATTAAAGGAGCTGTTAGTTCGGGATGACGTTGAATCACACGAAGAATGGTTCCATCACCGCCTAAAGAAATGATATAATCGATTTTATCAGGAGAAATGCTTGATAGGTATGCTGCATCAATTTCATCAGCTACCTCATCTTCTGCATAAACATGCGCGTTTCTTTTTTTAAGGAAAGCAGCAATTTGTTGAGCAATTTCCCCAGATGTTTTTTTTATCATGTTAGGAAAAAGCGCAATATGCATGTATATACCTTAAGCGTGAGCTTGCTGAATTTTTTGCAAGGAAAAATGTGAGAGAATACGATGAGCAATTTGGGGTGCGCTTAAACCAATTTCCTGAATTATCTCTGCATGGCTCCCTTGATCAAGAAAAATTTCTGGGATACCAAAATTTAATACTTGAATGTTTGTATAGCCTTTAGAAAGCAAGAAATGATTGATAATACTACCCATTCCAGAAGCGACCGAATGTTCCTCTAAAGTGACAATTTTTTGATGAGACATCAGCAACTTACAAATAAGGTCTGCATCTAAAGGCTTTACGAAGATGGGGTCCATAATAGTAGGATGATAGCCTTGTTGCTGAAGAATCTCACGTACTTGAAAGGCTATAGTATTCATATGGCCTAAAGAAATAATTAATATCTCTTCGCCTTCGGCTAAAATTTCTCCTTTGCCGGGAAGGCGATAATTTAAAGGTTCTTCTCTATCTTCTGTCATCATATTAGGGTAACGTATCGCCGCTGGATGGCCCCATGTAGGTGCTGATTCCATCAGCTCGCGTAGCATATGGCCATCACGAGGCTGGCTGATGATCATATTGGGCATAGCATTTAAAAATGAAAGATCATAAATTCCATGATGAGTCGCTCCATCGGGGCCTGAAATTCCACTTCTGTCGATGGCAAAGATGACAGGGAGCTCTTGTAAACAGACATCGTGAAAGACATTATCTAAAGCTCTTTGAAGAAAAGTAGCATAAATAGAGGCAAATACCTTCATTTTACGACCATATGCCAAGCCTCCACAATAAGTAATTGCATGAGATTCAGCAATTCCGACATCATAACAGCGCTCAGGAAACTTTTTCATAAAGTCTTCTAAACATGAACCTGCAGACATTGCAGGTGTAACGGCAACTACACTAGGATCGTTTTCGGCCATCTTTAAAAGATGGCTTCCAAAAATTTTTGGAAAAGTAAGTTTGGCTGTTAATGCTGGTAAAAATTTACCTGTTCCTGGGTTGAAGGGCCGTGCTCCATGATAAGAAATGGGATTTTTAACGGCTTCTTCCATGCCTTGCCCTTTATTAGTTAATATATGAAGAAGGACAGGCCATTTGGCATCTTTAATTTCTTCAAAAATTTCTACCATTTTTTTGATGTCATGGCCATCAATGGGACCGATATAAGAAAGCCCGTAATGCTCAAAGAAAGCCGCAGGACTTACTAAATTTTTCATTGATTCAGTAATTTTATGACCCTGTTTGGCCAAAAAAGGTCCATAGCTAGGAATTTTTGAAACCAGAGTGTCTAACTCTTGATAAATCTTATCGGTAGTTGGGTTGCTAAGTAAACGACTTAAAATTCGCGTAATAGCGCCTACATTTTTAGAGATGGACATTTCATTGTCATTTAAGATCACAATAAAGCGTTTTAAATCCCGAGGAATATTATTTAATGCTTCTAAAGATAAGCCGCAGGTAAGGGTAGCGTCGCCAATAATAGGGATGATATACTCAGAACGCTTGGTTAGATCGCGGTTTTTTGCCAGGCCTAAACCTAAGGATAGGGCTGTACCAGCATGTCCTGCATAGAAATGATCATGGGGGGATTCTTTGGGATGGCTAAAGCCACATAGTCCTTTGTACTGGCGGATGGTGGGGAATAGTTGATTGCGTCCCGTTAAAATTTTGTGCGTATAGGTCTGGTGGCTTACATCCCATAGAAATTTGTCCAGAGGAGAAGAAAAAGCTTTATGTAAGGCAAGAGTTAGTTCAATGGCTCCTAAGTTAGAAGCAAGATGTCCTCCATTAATCGACATTACCTCAATAATACGTCGTCTGATCTCATCGGCAAGAGTGTTTAAAGCGGCTAAAGGAAGTGGTTTGATGTCTTCGGGCGATTGAATTGTCTCCAGGATAGTCGTGCTCATTTTATTGTTTCTTTCCTTACTATGAATTAAATTCTTGCGTGAGTGGCTTTTTATCTGGGTCTAATACTACCTCACCATTACGATTTTTCACTAATATTTCAATTTTGCGCTCTGCTTCTAGTAGCCTTTTTTGGCAGCTAGAAATAAGCCTATCAGCTTCTTCATATAGCTTTAATGATTCATCTAAGCTAATCGCCCCTGAATTCATTTTTTCTAAAATTTCTTCCAGCCGTACAAAAGCAGCTTCAAAACTAAGTTCTTTATCATTCACTGGCTTTAATTTCCTTTACAGTTGAAAGAACTTCCCCATCTGACAAATATATCCGAAGGTCTTGATTCTTATGGATGTTAGTTACGGAAGTTATAACTGAATTATCCTTTTCAGAAAAGAGAATAGAATAACCTTTGGTTAAAAGGTTTTTAGGGTTGATTAGGTGCAAAGCTACTGAAATACTTTCTAATTGCTCTTTTTTGGAATCTATAATATGCCTCATTTGATGGTAAATATTTTTATCCCAATATTTTACTTTCTCTTGCAAGTATGCAATTTGAGAAGAAGGTCTGAGAGTTTGCAGCCTTTTATTAGAAGCATCCAAGATAAGATGCAGCCTACAAATTTTTTGCTTGATTAGATAATCGAGCTGCTGGCGGTTATCATCTAGCCTTTGGATCCACGGCCCTAACAGATAATAAGGCGAAGAGAGCATAGGCTGTTTAAGAAATGCGCTTAAGCGTTGCTTGGATAGAAAAACTTTGTGAGAAATGCTTTGCGTAAGCCTTCTCTTTATTTGTTCTAAGTGTTTAAGTTGCTCAAGTTTATCAGCAATTACGATTTCTGCAGCTGCAGAAGGAGTAGGAGCTCGAACATCAGCAACATAATCTGCAATGCAATGATCTGTTTCGTGGCCTACTGCAGAAATAATGGGAATATGGCTATAAAAAATTGCCTCCGCTACAATTTCTTGGTTAAAGCACCATAAATCTTCAATACTCCCTCCCCCTCGGCCTACAATTATTACATCTACTAAATCATGTTCGTTAAAGAAATGGATCGCTTGGGCGATTTCCTGTGCCGCTTCTAAGCCTTGAACGCGCACCGGATTAATAAGAAGGTTAAGTCCTCCCGAACGTCTTGTTAAAATGTTTAAAATATCTTGGATAGCTGCTCCTGTAGGACTAGTAATTACACCTATACGGTTAGGCATACGAGGAAGGGGCTTTTTATGCTCTTTTCTAAACCATCCAAGTTGGTGAATTTTTTGTTTTAGTTCTTCTAGCTTAATTAGCAACTCCCCCAGGCCTACTGGCTTCATCTCATAGATCACAATCTGATAATTTCCTCGTGTAGGATAGACATTAATTGCCCCCCTCACTAAAACTTGCATACCATCTTTAGGAGGGGATCGCAATAAAGCCGCTTCTTGTCGCCAGATGATAGCGCTGATCTGCGCATGGGCATCCTTAAGAGAGAAATATATATGCCCAGAAGAATGAGGTTTACAATTACTAATTTCTCCTTGTAACCATACATTGGGAAAAGTTCCTTCTAAAGACAGTTTGATTGCCTGAGTCAATTGAGTGACAGATAAAACTACTGGTTCTGAGGCTGGAAGATGCATAAAATGAAATTTATATCCTATTTTTTCTAAGGTAATATAGAGTATAAAGAAGTTCGTATTTAAGTGAAAAGAAAGGCTAAGTAATTTTTATCTCTCTCTTCGCAGTTTGGCTATAAAATGCGGAATTTGCTAGAAAAAGAAAAGCGCCTTTAAGAGCAAAAAAAGGAACTTATAACCCTTCTTAAGTTCAGATAGATTCAAGGAAAGGGGGGAGACCTTCCAAGCATTTAGGAGCAGCCACAGCTCTTGGGGATTAAGTGACGCGGTAATTTTGATTTGGTTAAAAGAATAATATTGATTCTTTTCTTTGCCTTATTTGAGAAAAACGGCTCTTTTTGGTGTGTTGTTCTAATTCTTCTACCGCTTCTACAGGCAGACTGGTGAGATGGTTTTGATATAAGTGCGGATTACTTGTTTAAAGATAAGATGGCTAAAAGTTTTTTATTTCATTTTAGCCCACCCCAATTTAAAAAGTACTTACGGCCATTCTACAATTGAAAACGCTGCCTTATCTTTTCTGCAATATCTTTCAAAGGATTTTCGGCTAATTCAAGCCTTTGCAGATCAGACAGCTGCCCGATTTCTATAGGCAGGCTGGTGAGCTGGTTTTGATTTAAGTAAAGCTGTAGCAGATTAGACAGCTGCCCGATTTCTGCAGGCAGGCTGGTGAGCTGGTTTTGATTTAAGTAAAGCACTCGCAGCTGAGACAGCTGCCCGATTTCTGCAGGCAGAGCGGTGAGTTGGTTTTGATTTAATTCAAGCCTTTGCAGCTGAGACAGCTGCCCGATTTCTGCAGGAAGGCTGGCGAGCTGGTTTTGATTTAAGTCAAGCCCTCGCAGCTGAGACAATTGCCCGATTCCTGTAGGCAGAGCGGTGAGCTGGTTTTGGCTTAAGTTAAACCATTGCAGCTTAGACAATTGCCCGATGTCTGCAGGCAGACTGGTGAGTTGGTTTTGATGTAAGTGAAGCGTTTGCAGCTCAGACAGCTGCCCAATTTCTGCAGGAAGGCTGGCGAGCTGGTTTTGATTTAAGTAAAGCACTTGCAGCTGAGACAGCTGCCCGATTTCTGCAGGCAGAGCGGTGAGCTGGTTTTGATTTAATTCAAGCCTTTGCAGATCAGACAGCTGCCCAATTTCTGCAGACAGAGCGGTGAACTGGTTTTGATTTAAGCCAAGCCATTGCAGCTTAGACAGCTGCCCAATTTCTGCAGACAGAGCGGTGAACTGGTTTTGGCCTAAGTGAAGCTGTAGCAGATTAGACAGCTGCCCCATTTCTGCAGGCAGAGTGGTGAGTTGGTTTTGATTTAAGTTAAGCGTTTGCAGATCAGACAGCTGTCCAATTTCTGTAGGCAGAGCGGTGAGCTGGTTTTGATTTAATTCAAGCCTTTGCAGCTGAGACAATTGCCCAATTTCTGTAGGCAGAGCGGTGAGCTGGTTTTGATTTAAGTGAAGCCATTGCAGCTGAGACAATTGACCTATTTCTGAGGGTAAATAAGTCAAGCCTGCTCTAGATAAATCCAAAGCCGTGATGTTTTTACAATTTTCTTCAATCCAATCTCTAAGTAGCTCTCCTTTTTTTTCTAGAGGCAAGTGCTTAATTTCTT
>NZ_JSDQ01000057.1:0-2604 GCF_000813665.1 Neochlamydia sp. EPS4
TCGCTTTTTTTTCAGATAGATTCACGGAAAGGGGGAAGACCTTCTAAGCATTTAGGAGCAGCCATGGGTTTTTGGGATTAAGTGACGCGGCAATTTTGGTTTGGCTAAAAGAATGAGTTTGAGGAAAACGGCTCTTTTTGATGCCTTGTCTTAATTCTTCCAACGAATGATAGAATACAATACACCAGTTTCTTCCTGTCAAGGAAAGTTATTCTCCCAGCATAGCAATCTGCAGAAAAAGAGAGAACCTTCTTGTCGTTATAAATGTGTAGGTCAGTTTAAACTTGCTTAGTTGCCGGAAGGAAAAACCGATTACTTCTTTAAAGATAAGATGGCTAAAAGTTTTTTATTTCATTTTAGCTCACCCCAATTTAAAAAGTATTTACAACCATTCTACAATTTAAAACGCTGCCTTATTTTTTCGGCGATATCTTTCAAAGGATTTTCC
Organism: Neochlamydia sp. EPS4; assembly: GCF_000813665.1. Classification (NCBI taxonomy): domain Bacteria; kingdom Pseudomonadati; phylum Chlamydiota; class Chlamydiia; order Parachlamydiales; family Parachlamydiaceae; genus Neochlamydia; species Neochlamydia sp. EPS4. The sequence goes on from NZ_JSDQ01000057.1 coordinate 449, forward strand.
GCTAATTCAAGCTTGGTAAGTTGAGGCAGCTGCCCGATTTCTACAGGAAGGCTGGTGAGCTGGTTTTGGCTTAAATCAAGCCCTCGTAACTGAGACAGCTGCCCGATTTCTACAGGCAGACTGGTGAGCTGGTTTTGATTTAATTCAAGCCTTCGCAGCTGAAACAGCTGCCCAATTTCTGCAGGCAGGCTGGTGAGCTGGTTTTGGCTTAAATCAAGCCATCGTAACTGAGACAGCTGCCCGATTTCTGTAGGCAAAGCGGTGAGCTGGTTTTGATTTAAGTGAAGCGTTTGCAGCTTAGACAGCTGCCCGATCTCTGCAGGCAGAGCGGTGAGCGGGTTTTGATTTAAGTAAAGCCCATGCAGCTGAGACAATTGCCCGATTTCTTCAGGAAGGCTGGTGAGTTGGTTTTGATTTAAGTAAAGCCCATGCAGCTGAGACAATTGCCCGATTTCTGCAGGCAGACTAGTGAGCTGGTTTTGATTTAAGTGAAGCCATTGCAGCTGAGACAATTGACCTATTTCTGCAGGAAGGCTGGCAAGCTGGTTTTGATTTAAGTCAAGGGTTTGCAGCTGAGATATCTGCCTGATTTTTGCAGGCAGACTGGTGAGCTGGTTTTGATTTAAGTAAAGCGCTTGCAGATTAGACAGCTGCCCGATTTCTGCAGGCAGACTGGTGAGTTGGTTTTGATTTAAGTGAAGCATATACAGCTGAGGCAATTGGCCTATTTCTGAGGGTAAATAAGTCAAGCCTGCTCTAGATAAATCCAAAGCCGTGATGCTTTTACAATTTTCTGCAATCCAATCTCTAAGAAGCTCTCCTTTTTTTCCTAGAGGCAAGTGCTTAATTTCTTCTCGGTTCAAGTATTCTTCCTCACCAGGAAGTTTTTTCCAAAGTAAAAGGCGATTAATATTTACAAGATAGGAAGAGTAATTAGCCAGCGTTAAGCCTCTTTTTTCTTCTGTTTTCCATTTAAATTCCAAAGGAGAAAAAGACTTGGTTAAAGTAAAGATTTGCCTAAAGATTGCATTTACCTTTGCTGCTTCAGAAAGCTTTTCTTCTAGCTTATAAATCCTATCTACAATAAGAGCCTGTTCCTTAACATTTCCTTGAGGAACATGCACTTTACCTATTTGCTTATAAAGAGGGGGCATGACTTCAGTAGCCAGCAAATGATGCCATCTTTTACAGACGCTAAATAAGGAAGGAACTACGCAAGCTTCTAAGATAGGGAGTAGCAATTCATTCGGCAAGCTTTCAATAGATGTCGATGAGATAGGATGCATTTTATTTCCTTGGGTAGTGATAACTTTTCAGCATTATTATTTTTTAAAGATAATATAAAAAAAATTAAAAAAGCAAGTCAAGCGAATTCGTATCCTTATCAATGAAAATAACTCACAGATAATCTACCTCGCTTTTTTTTCAGATAGATTCACGGAAAGGAGGAAGACCTTCTAAGCATTTAGGAGCAGCCACGGGTTTTTGGGATTAGGTGACGCGGCAATTTTGGTTTGGCTAAAAGAATGAGTTTGAGGAAAACGGCTCTTTTTGGTGCCTTGTCTTAATTCTTCCAACGAATGATAGAATACAATACACCAGTTTCTTCCTGTCAAGGAAAGTTGTTCTCCTAGCATAGCAATCTGCAGAAAAAGAGAGAACCTTCTTGTCGTTATAAATGTGTAGGTTAGTTTAAACTTGCTTAGTTGCCGGAAGGAAAAACCGATTACTTCTTTAAAGATAAGATGGCTAAAAGTTTTTTATTTCATTTTAGCTCACCCCAATTTGAAAAGTACTTACAACCATTCTACAATTGAAAACGCTGCCTTATTTTTTCAGCGATATCTTTCAAAGGATTTTCCGCTAATTCAAGTGTTTGCAGCTGAGACAATTGCCCGATTTCTACAGGAAGGCTGGTGAGCTGGTTTTGATTTAAGTAAAGCCTTGTCAGCCGAGGCAACCGCCCGATTTCTGCAGGTAGAGCGGTGAACTGGTTTTGATTTAAGTCAAGCCCTCGCAGCTTAGACAATTGCCCGATTCCTGTAGGAAGACTAGTGAGCTGGTTTTGGCTTAAGTTAAGCCATTGCAGCTTAGACAGCTGCCCGATTTCTGCAGGCAGAGCGATGAACTGGTTTTGATTTAAGTGAAGCCATTGC
>NZ_JSDQ01000058.1:0-27371 GCF_000813665.1 Neochlamydia sp. EPS4
ATAGCTCTCCTTTTTTTTCTAGAGGCAAGTGCTTAATTTCTTCTCGGCTCAAGTATTCTTCCCCACCAGGAAGTTTTTTCCAAAGTAAAAGGCGATTAATATTTACAAGATAGGAAGAGTAGTTAGCCAGAGTAAGATACCTCTTTTCTTCTATTTGCACTTTAAATTCTAAAGCTGAAAAAGACTTGGCTAAAGTAAAGATTCGCCTAAAGATTGCATTTACCTTTACTGTTTCAGAAAACTTTTCTTCTAGCTTATAAATCCTATCTACAATAAGAGCCTGCTCCTTAACATTTCCTTGAGGAACATGCACTTTACCTATTTGCTTATAAAGAGGGGGCATGACTTCAGTAGCCAGCAGATGATGCCATCTTTTACAGACGCTAAATAAGGAAGGAACTACGCAAGCCTCTAAGATAGGGAGCAGCAATTCATTGGGCAAGCTTTCAATAGATGTCGATGAGATAGGATGCATTTTATTTCCTTGTGTAGTGATAACTTTTCAGCATTATTATTTTTTAAAGGCAATATAAAAAATTTAAAAAAGCAAGTCAAGCGAATTCGTATTAGCGATTCCCGCAAATAAAAATTTTAACGTTATTTACAGATAATCTTAAGGTTTGCTTATCTAAAAGCAAAAGGGTACCTTAAGCTTTCTTTGCCAAAGTTAATATTTAGTTTAAAGTTAAGAATTTCTACACTCAAGGGTTCAAAGGGCACTTTCAAGCTTTTTCTGTTAAGAAGTATTCGGAGTAAGTCTTGCCCCTTTAAATCCATAAGCAATTGAGTGGTAAAGATCTTGCCAGCTATCGATAAAGTAAGAGACAAAAAAAGCCCGCATGAGCATCCATAAGCTACTTCTTGAGCCAGCTTTTTTGACAGCAGATAAAAACATACCGCAGCAGTGCTGTTGCACTTGATCGATCAAGAAAGCTAACATCATAAGATAGGCAAACAGATGGCATAGATGCTGATGACCATGGCCAAAGTTATGCTCAAATTCATACCCTTGATTCTTGAGTGTGTTAAAGGTCTCATTTTCAATTTTCCATCTTGCTCCGCGTATAAGTTCATAAACATTGTTAGCACTAATAGGCAGGTCTGTAATCCAGGTAAAATGTTTCTTTCCCTGCCTAAAATCGTTAATTCAACATTCAAAGAAATTGACCTGCAAATCCGCATGTGTGTCATTGAGAGGGACACCGTTGATAAAATGAATGTTAAGTTCGCCTTTCTTTTCTTTTATTGTAAGCTCTTCAAAATCTAAGCCTTGCATCCACTCAAATAAGGAAGCATTTACTCATATGATGTAATGTAGCTTAGCCTGTTGTAGTTCTTTAAGATGAGGGCCATTAGCACTTAAAGCATCTTGAGTGACAATAACATTTAGATGAGGATGTTCTTTACGGAATGCTTGGATAAAGCGTTTAGCTGCATTGCTTTCACAATCGTTTTTACTAGCTCCATCTTCATTGGAGATGGGTTCTGGGCAAACAGGAATAACCTCTCGGCAATCTGGATGCACAATAGAACCTGCTAAAATCTGATGGTAATAACTGCTGCTTCCATCCCGATGTTTTTTTTTCACAACAATGCTTACAATGAATAGTTTCTGAAGAAAAAATACCTGTTCCGTCTAAAGAGAGTAAATAGTAGTTATTAAGAAAAAGAAAGTTTTCCAAAACTTTCCCGCGTTGTAAATGTGCAAAAAGCTTACAAAAGGCACCTCTTAGTAAAAAAGGAGAAATTACATCTAATCGCTCTCTTAAATAAGTGTCCGAAGGTACCTTTTCAATCTTGTTAGGTTCTTCTTTTCTTTGATCAAACTTTAACAAAGAGGGAAACTTTAAACCAAACAAAGCAAGGCCACTCATCAGACAATCAACAAGCGGAACTTTGGCTTTCTTTGAGGAAACACTGGGCTCTTTGATCCTTGTAAAAGCTTTACGTGTGATGGCCAGTAAGCCTGCAGCACAAAGGTATTTCTTCTCTTTTGCCCACATTCCTATAACTAACCTCACCTAATAGTTTAAGAAAAAACTCCTTTTTTAGTTTATCATACGGGGAATTTTTTTTAGCGGGAATGAATTGCTGCATTAAGTTAAAGAGATTTGCTTTAAAATAAAGAATATAATTATTCATTTTCCTTAAATTGTGTACTTTACAGCATTCCTCTTAGCTGGAGCAAAACATTCGTAGGCATGGCTTGCTTTTTAGGTAGAAAAAATGATAATATCACTTTTAAAAAAGGAATTTTCATGACGTCCGCAAGCCGTCCCGTAGTCATCGCTGGCAATTGGAAAATGTATAAAACAATTGAGGAGGCTACAGCTTTTGTTCCAGAGCTAGTATCATTAATTAATACCCCTCAAGCTCAAATTTACTTAGCGGTGCCTTTTACTGCTATTAAAGCAACTTCAGAAGCAGCAAAAGATACTGTTTTAATTGTGGGAGCCCAAAATATAAATGATGCATCTGAAGGGGCTTTTACCGGAGAAATTGCTGGGAAAATGCTAAAAGATGCAGGGGCAGAATTTGTGATTATAGGTCACTCCGAACGGCGACGCCTTTTCTATGAAACAGATGACCTTATTAATAAAAAAGTTAAAAGGGCTTTACAGGATAATTTACAAGTGATTTTTTGCGTGGGTGAATCAAAAAAAGAGAGGGAAGCGCAACAGACTCATGAAGTATTGGCTAGGCAGCTTAAAGAGGGTCTGGCGGATATTTCAGCAGAGCAGCTTAGACATATTATTATTGCCTACGAGCCTATATGGGCTATAGGCATGCCTCAACCAGCAGGAGCTGAAACGGCCCAGGATGCGCACGCATTTTGCCGCCAATTAATAAATGAAGGCTGGGATGAAAAAGCTGCTGAACAGATTATTATTCAGTACGGGGGAGCGGTGAAACCCGAAAATGCGAAAAAATTTTTAGAACAGCCCGATATTGATGGTTTACTTGTAGGAGGGGCTTCTCTTTCAGCAAAAGATTTTGCTCAAATTATTAATTGTTATAACTCTATTTATGAAGAAGGGATTACTAAATGACATTTTTATATTACACCACTATGGTTTTTTTCATGATTCTATGTGCTTTACTGTGCTTTGTCATTTTGATCCAAGAAAGTAAAAGCTCAGGGCTAGGAGCCTCTTTTGGGGGGGAAGCAAGCGAGTCGTTATTTGGAACATCTACCGCTGACGTTTTGAAAAAATTTACCGCTTGGCTAGCAGTAATCTTTTTTGCTGCTTGTATTATTCTCTCCTTATGGACTAATGCCATAGGCCGTGTTAATCAAGCGCAAAGCATGCCATTTACCCTAGAAAATACCGAATCCTCTTAACATTAAAAGCTTAACGAATAACGTTTATAAACGTTATTCGTGCTTTCATGTTTCTTGATTAATCTGCTTTATCGACTGATCAATCCATTTAACTTGCCGCAAGGTGGTAGCCATAAGGACGCCGAAAACTGTTCCTGCCACTAGGCAAGTAGCTGCAATGAAAATAATCTTGGAGGCGACTAAAGTGACGAGAGCAATAATTGCTACTAAGCTTACTAGATTTGAAAGAAGGCTAGAATCATGATATTGTTCAATCTTGTTGTAATAAATACGTAAATCATAAAGAGAGTTTCTACGTAAATTATTATCTTGATTTACTTCGTGAAGTTCCTTGTCAATGGTCTTGAGGATGTATTTGGTAACGAATTTGCCTATGATAGGAGTAAGCGATAAAATTTTAAAATTTAGCTGAGCTTGAAAAGGAGGCTTGTTATCAAGCAAGGCTGGATGATGGGTTGTATTCATTCCGCCATGTATAGTAGGGGAGGGAAACATTTTTACTCCTGTCTTTATTAGTTTTAACAAGTTTTTGCAAAGGGCTTACCCCGAAAAAACTACATTTATGAGTGTTTCAGGAGAAGAAGGAAAGCCTAATCTTTATAAAATTGCTTATTCAATAAAGAGCTAAATTTTTGCCTTTTTGCAAAGTTTTAATAAAAGAGAAGAGAGCAGTTTTTAACTTCCTATGAACAACCTTCTACCATTTATGATAATGCCTTAAGGGTGAGTAATTTTATAAAATGCTGCCTCTTGAAAAACAACTAAAATATTTAGAGCTTTAGCTTTTAAAAGAGTATTTCCTTTTAATTTCTCGAAGTTTAGATTCTATATCCTGGCGGTCCGATCTGTTTGCTATACGATCAATAAATAATTTTCCATTAAGATGATCATTTTCGTGTAAGATGCAGCGAGCTTCATAACCTACAAATTCTTCGGTAAATGTTTTGGCATCTAAGTCCATCGCTTGGACCACAATTTTTAAAGGGCGTGTAACTAACCCTGAAACTTTAGGGATAGAAAGGCAGCCTTCTGGCAGGGTGTCACTATCTTCACTATAGGAAAGAATTTTAGGATTAATAAAAATTCTTTCCACTCCTGGAAGAGTAGTCTCATCATTCATATAGGTAGGTACACAGGTAACAAATATAGCAATAGATTGATGGACTTGAGGACCTGCCAATCCGATGCCTTTTTCTGCATACATCGTTTCTAACATATTGGCTGCAAGCTGACGCAAATCAGAATTAAATTCTTTAATGGTCTCCGTTTTCTTACGAAGAATAGGATCTCCATAGTAGGCAAGCTGTAAAATCATAAAAGCTTTAAATAAAAGTGATAATACAAGGAAAGATAACCCAATACAATTTTTTTTGCAATCCTAATTGCTGGGTTAATAATAATAAAATGAAAAATTTTTCTTTTTATTGGACAATATGAAATATTCTATATTTGTAAAATATTTTGCTTGAATATATATTAATACTTATTAATATGCAAACATGCAATTAATCAGTGAATAGTTTGTTGCTCCTTCAAACTTTTGATGTTTTAAAGTTTTCTTAGATTAAAATTTTCTTTAAAAGCCTTCTTTGCTTTGCCGCCATCGCCTTGAAACATTAACCATCCCTTATTAAACGCCAAATTTTTTCCTTAAAGAATTCTTCTAACGAAAGCTATCTAGGATATGCAGGAAGAAAGTTGTTGGATTTCTCTGGTAAGAACCTGGATAGCATGTGCATTTTTTATAAGGAATATTAATTTTTTAGCTTTCCCCTTTTTATATAGGCTTGCTTACTTAAGCTTTAACTTAAAGCTCTTTCAGCTAAAGCTTTGTCCCTTTGGTTATGACAACTTTGCTTTCAAAAAACATTCTTCCTCTTCTTTCTTAAGCGGTGGCTAAACTTTGGCGCCTTATTTTGCTCTGCTTTTAGCTTACACTTTTGCTCTCTATTCACTTTCGCCAGCTGCTTTACTAGCAGTTAGGTTAGAAAGGATGAGCCATGGCTACAGGAAAAAAAGCAAACGAAAATCTAGTGGCATCATGTTTCTATCTATTTGCAAATATATTTAGCCCTTGCAAGCCGATTATTGCTTAAGTGATAAAGAAATTAATCAAGCATTCTTGAAAGGGATAAAACAATGCAAAGTAGATTTTGCCTTACATTAAGGCATAGTAGCTGTGCCATGCAATTAAAAATAAGCCGATCTGTCTTATCAGGCTTTTTCTTTATAAAATGTTTTAAAGCATCGTGAGGGGAAGCTAGAAAGCCCGAAACCTCTCTTTCTATCAAATCTTTATCGCGATTAGCTTAAATCAGTCTTGCCTGGTAAGCGGTCAGGGGAAGTATCAATTATTTTGTGATAAATAAAACAATTTCTAGGGTTTATATTTACTTAATCATATATTAAGTACTATGCACCCTTCATACGAGCAGCTATTTAATGAGAATGCAGAGCTAAGAGCTGAAAATGCCCAGTTTCGAGCTGAAAATGTACAATTAAAAAACCCTGGTGGATAGATTGGAAAAGGTAATCACCAAGCTTGAAGCGCGTATTGCTCAGTTGGAAGAGCTGCTTAATCAAAATCCTAAGAATAGTTCCCAGCCACCGCCGATGGATCAAAAAGCTAATCGTTCATTATGGGCTAAAGTAGAAAATTGACCTTATCACCCTGGTGCTCGCTGTAAGTTATTACCTGCTAGTGCAGTTACCTCGCAAGAGGTTTGTAGTATAAAAGTTTGTCCATACTGCCACGCTGCTATGCATGCAACTGATAAGTTTCTTGCATGGCAGCAGATCGAGATTTCTGAAATTAAACCTTTGGTGCATCAAATCGATCGAGTGACGAGCAAATGCCCTTGCTGCCATCTACAAATACGTCCTGACCTTAAAGAAAATGAGCAATTCTTGCTCGGTCTTAAGGCTGGTAGGCTTTATTAATCTGCTGAGGGAACAATGCCGCCTAAGATCATCGTGCCGTGCGTGCCCTGATTAGTGCGCTATTGCCTAATGTAGCTTTAAGCCAAGGTCTTATTTCTAAAGTTAAAGCTTGCACCGCTGCCTTACTTTTTTCGTCTTATATAATCTTCGTTAAAGCAGCTATTACCACACCGCAGCCTTTGCATATAGATGCGACAAGTTGGCGTCATGCTGCCATTAACGAACATTGGCTAGTCCTACGTGTAGGAAATGGGATTGCTTATGCATTAAGAACTTATCAAAATGGCGCTACTCTAAAAGCGCTAGTCAGTCAGAAAATTTATTGTTTAGTGAGTGATCGAGGCTAAAGCTATTCATCAAATTAAGGTAAAGATCAAACAGTAATGTTTAGCTCATCTAATCCGTAATATACAAGGACATGCAGAACAGTTCCTTATGTCTTTAGGCGATACACAGCATTTAGGACACCTATATGATACCTTGCAAGAGCTTTTTAAAGATAAATATCGCCTAGAAAAAGGACAAATCAGCCAGCTTACTTAGGCTATAAGTATGGGTATCTTAACTGGCGTTATATACAAGAAGAATTGCAAACACTGCAGTGCTGGAGTAGCACTAAAAAGTTGCGGAAGTTTTGCCACAACCTTTTAAAGCAGATCAAACATTTCCATGCTTACTTGAAAGCTCCTGCTATTCCTATGAACCATCATGCTGCCGAAGAACTTTTAAGAAATCTAGCCATTGTACGTAAGTTAGGTAGCCAGTCTATTGATGGCAAAAGATGGAGGAGGTGCTGCATAGCTGTATCGAAACTCTTTATCGTCAACGAAAGTCTATTCTAGATTTTCTAGCAGACGCTATCTATGCAGCTCCTAACAAGCAAACTACACCTTCTGTTATCTAAAATTTTTTATATCCCGTGCCCGCTTACCTTGCCTGTCCTTAAATAACTCATCTATTTAATTGCTTAAAAAAATCTCTTTTCTTAACTATTTTTGCTTGATTAATGTTAGAATAACTTTGATTTTTAATTATTAACTTTTTATTGAGGTATTATTGTTTTCTCATTTTAAAATGCTTTATAAATCCTTGGCATTTGTAGTTGTCTTTAAAGGATATTTTAATGGAAATATCTCTCCTCAGTTTGAAAAAATAAAGATGCCAAGAAGGAAAACATTAAAATCATTGAAAAGAAATAGATTATCCTTTAATTTAGAAAGGAAAATATTTTGTTATTTTGTTTTGGTGATGAAATTTAATTGAAATCTTAATTTATAAGATAGTTTAAGTTTAATTTCTAAAATTTAAGTTTATTTATATTTTTAATATGTTTTATAATATTTATTGAACAAATAGAGGAGATAAATATGCTTCCCCCTTCTACCCCTACTTCTCCCGTATCCAGCTTTCATAAATTTTTTGATTATATTCCTATTATAAGTATAGGATCAGCGATTGCTCACTTTGCTATCCTCTTATTTGAAAAATTTTCGCCGAAAAAAAGTTTGTATAACGCTCCATTAAATGAACGTAATATCCAGGTTATTTCTTCAGACAGCTGGGGGCACGGAAAAAGAGGTTTACTAGACTGTGTGCCTATTGCAGGAAATATTATTCTTGGGATTCATGACCTTTACCATAAATATTATGGAGCTAAGCCCAAGCAAGAATTGTCTACCTCATCGAACTCTCATTCTGCTTCCACTTTGAGTACCACAGGTAAGACAGACGAGGCTTTTAAGAGAAAAATTGCGCAACTTGAAGAAAAGTTAAAGCACAAGGAAGCTTTAATTCAGCAACAAAATGTAGTAATTAGAAGCCACGAGCAAACAATAGAAAAATTAGACAATCAATTAATTGTGGCAAAAGATGAAAATAAAAAGCTTAATAAAAAAGTCGAAAAAATTAGAAGAAAGAATGAAAACCTTATTAGCGAAAAAGAGAAGCTTCAACTTTTAATAGACAATAAAAATGATGAGCTTATTGGTGCCACAAATATCTACCAAACGACGCAAGACGAACTGCAAAAAGCCTATGCAAATTTGGCAGAGGCAAGAAAAGCTTTAGCTCAAGAGCAAACATTTGCTCAACAACATTCTAGCCTTGGTTCAGCTGAAGACTTGGAGAAATTAAATCAGGATTTACATCGCCAACAACAATTAGTTGAAGAATTGGAAAGGAAAGCCAATTCCATACGACAAAATTTGGAGAACGCTGAAAAAGAAAAAAATGATCTGATTCAGCAGTTGCAGCGTACGCAAGAGAGCTTACAGCGTAAAGAGGCCATCCTTGAAGCAGCAACAAGGGCTTCGCAACTGGCTCATGAAAGCTTAGCAAGTGCCCAAGAAACGGTAGAAAGTGTACAAATAGAAAATGGCAAGCTAAAACATCAAGTGATCAATCTCACAAGCCATTTGAAAGCTCGTGAGCAAGAAAACTTGGAGCTACAACAGAGGATTGATGAGCTAGAGCTAAATAAGCAAGAAGCCATAGATCTAAGAAAAAAACTTGCTAGCCAGGAAAGCTTTGTAGCCACATTTTTAAAAGAAGAGCAACAAATACGCGAGGATCTTACAAGTAAATTATCACAAGCACAAGAGACGATAAGGGAATATGTCTTTCAAGTTGAACAGCTACAGATGAAATGTGAGGGTTTAAAAAGTAAATATCAGACTTTAAAAGATGAACCACCTTTAAAACAAGAATTAGAGGCGGTGGAGCGTAAGTTAGCAGAAATTACAGTACAAAGAGACCATTTGCTAGAGCAAATTGAATTCATCAAATTTGCTCAAACGCTTCCTTCTTTAGATAGATCTCTAAGTCTTAGCAGGTCTATGCATCCTGAGGATGATATTTCTCATGATAATATCTCCCAGGTGACAGATTCAGGAGAAATGACAGAATGGACTTTAATTGCAGAGAAAGAAAAAACAGAAGATGAAGGAGTGACTTTTGCTGGTAAATTTTCCTCGCGTTATAAAAGGGAAAATATCGATACCTATATCCAACATGTTTTGACAGCAGGCAATCATGCCGCAGATGACCTTGCAAAACGGATACAAGAAATACTTAATTACGAAATTCCTCCTCCTCTTCTTTCTGAATTAATCTTAAAATTTAACGAGCAGATACGAAAAAAAGCTCTTTTAATCCACGAAAGATTAGGCATTAACAGCGGTAACATCGAGCAATTTATTAAGCCGAATGATCCTATTGTGGAGAAAGGAAAAAGGCTTGCAAAAGAATATGAAAACGAGATCATGAGTGCGTTACAGGATGCATGTAGGCAGGCTGCTGAAAAATGGCCTCAGTATAAGAAAGATCTTCTCTCTTTAACGGACGAATGCTTTAAAATTTATCAAACCGCCTATTTTCAAGGCGTCGTACATTTTAACCATTGGTGGAGAGAAGTGTACGATAAAACAATCAATTTTAGTAAAGAGGAGCTTGGCGCAGCTCAAGTGCAACTTAAAGCTGTGGGGGAGCCTTACAGCTCAGCGGCCCCGCGCAATCGCCAAGATACTCTAAACCCTGCTGTCCCTAACTTCTTTAGAACAACCTACCTTCCTTATCTATCCTCTCCTACTTCGGATATGAAAGCAATCAAAATGGACAATGTGACTCGTTCGGCTATTCCCGTGGAGTTTGACCAGACAAACAAAGAAATTCGCGAGCAAATTAATAGACAAATTGTAAAAAAAATACTAGAAGAACATGCGCTAGAATATTTAAAAAAACATTCAGGACAAGCAAGCGGCGAAATTCCTATAAAATTGGATTTTGCAGCCGTCACTTTATTATCACCCTCATCAGTGTTAGATTGGGCTAATTATTTTGGAAAATTGGCTAATGCAGATAATGAAGCCATGCTTCTAAAGGAAGCAAAAGAGGCTTACGAATATTGGCATAGAAAACCTTTGGTAATTAAAGGTCAAGAGTTTCAGTTCCAAATTACCTATATGAACATACCCTGCAATGACCTTTATTTTAAATCTTTAGAATGGTCAACGCAGGCTTATGCACTAGAATGGGAGGCCAATCAAATAGCTATAAAACACCTAGCGCAAAAAGTCGTAGAATATGAACTAGCGGTGAAAAAAGAAATAGAGGAGAATAATACTTCTCCTGACTTAAAATCAAAAATGATGAAAGTTAAAATCTTACAAAATCTTTTGAAAGATGTAGAAGCTATATTAAATATTCCTGAAGGTAAAAAATTAGAAGCTTTTGGTAATAATTATTATGCTCTAGTCTCTCGGGTACTCATGTTAACTAGCTTAGTAAGCGATGGGGTACATTTTGGATGCCGAAGCGGCAAGGATCGTACGGGCCTAGCTAATCTTGAGGTAGACAAATTGCTACAGCTTACTCATGCATTAGAAGGTTATCCTTCATTAGAAGCAGAGGTGAATGAGCCTAAAATAAGGGCTATGGCTAAAGAGATAGGACATCAACTCTATATAGATTCCGGTAATCTTGATGTGATTCCTGAAGCAAATTTAGGATGTCCTTTGGGAATGAATATAGGAGCTTGTGCCAATCCAGGGGATAAAGAAGCTAAAGAATATGCTCTGGCAGGGGCAAAAGCTTTCGTACGTCCAGGTCATTAATCTAAAAAGTTTATGCAAGTTTGATTACCAAAGTATTAAACTTGTATATACATAGGCTCTTAAGTTAATTCTTTAGGCACTAGCCATGAGTAGAGATGAGAGATGGGCACATTTTTTGCCTAGCTTTAATTTCTTCCTAAGATTGAAATAGGACTAGAAGAGGAAGCTAGGTCAGAGAGCTTCTCTTTAATGGTTTACTTTTCTTCATTTAGAAGAGGAGAAGATTCAATAGGCTTGATACGCACTTTTTCTACTGAACGATCGCTAGATTCTAAAATCTCTAGCTCAAAGTTATCATGATGGATGATAAAGTTTGTAGAGGGAATGGCGCCAGCTACATGGAATACATAGCCGCCCACAGTATCATATTCTTCTTCCTGGGGAATTTGAATACCTAGCTGTGCCTCTACATCAAAAATGCTCATTTTAGCATCAATAATCCAGGAACCGTCCGCTAATTGTTTAACAGTTTCTTCTTCTTGATCATATTCATCTGCAATTTCTCCTACAATTTCTTCCAATATATCTTCTATAGTGATGATTCCTTCTGTACTTCCATATTCATCCACCACAATGGCAAAATGAACTTGTTTTTGGCGAAATTCTTGTAGAAGATTGGAAATTTTTTTTGTTTCCGGTGTATATAAAATGCTTTTTTGTATAGCTTCAATGGGTGTATCAAGAATCCTCGAGTCTTTTTTTTCCTCATATTCCATGTATTTTTTCAAAACATCTTTGTACATAAGTACTCCTACGATATTATCTAACGAATGTCGATAGATAGGAGTGCGACTGTACCCCTCATGTTGCAAAAGCCGGGCTGCTTCTTTAATGGATGTGTCTGCAGATAAGCTAAACATATTGAGGCGGGGCACCATCACTTCACGAGCACAGCGTTCCTTGAAAGTTAGAACGGATTCTATAAGCTTTTTATCATGAAAATTTAGAGTGGGGCTAACTTCTGCTTCTTGAATTAATTCAATAATCTCTTTTTTAGCTTGAGCACTAGGTACCTGCGTTGAATCGAAGTATAAGTCATAAGATCTTAAATGGGAGATCTTTAGAAAAATAAAAGCTAGAGGAAATGCAAGAAAAAAGTATACGGAAGAAAAAGAAAACCCTATTTTGAGAGCTTTTTCTGGTAGATGTGTGCCTAATAATCTTGGTAGATAATCACCCAGAACGAAAGAGGCTAGAATTAAAATGAGAAGGCTTATAATTATCCATAATGTATTCAGATAATCAGGCCTTTCGCGAAGGGAGTTAAAGAGAGTGGTCTGCGACAGAAAAATGATGCCGCAGGCTGTATAACCAAAACGCGCTAAATTTTGAGCACAAATCGCTGTGAAAAATAGGCTTTCATATTCATGATGAGGAAAAAAAATATGATGAAAGGATCTGTACAAAAAAAAAGAATTCATCGCTTTAATTTGCTTTTGAGCATCTTTTTTATGCATACGACGGAAAGAGCTAATCACCGCTGTGAGGAGAAAGGATCCGAGGAGGAAAAAAAGTGTTAAAAAGAACATCCAAATGAGAAACAACTACTTCTCCTTTATTATCTATTTAGGTAATAGTAATAGATTAAGTTTCTTTAAATTAACCATGTGTTTTTTTTCCGCTTTTCGCATGATCAGCTTTTTCTTTCTTTCAGTATCCTCGTATCCCATCAAATGAAGCAGCCCGTGCACAATGTATAAAGTGCATTCTTCGTAAGGATCGCCTGAATGCTTTTTAGCATATTCAAAGGCGGTTTGAGGGCACACAAAAATTTCTCCTAAAATTCTATATTTCTCCGGCTCTTCTCCCTGATTATTTGTATCCATAGGGAAAGAGATACAGTCAGTTGTCGAGGGGTCATTAAAATATTGCTGATGGAGCTGGGAAATTACGAGAGGTGTTACAAAATATATAGATAGTTCATCACAACTTTGATTTTCTAACTTAATCACAGCATCAGCAATTTTTTTGACTAAGCGCAGGGGAAAAGATAAATTTTTTTGCTTATTGTAGACGTGTATTTGCACAAATGTAATAAGTGGGTTAAAAGCTACCTTGTTAACACAAAGACCTAATGAATGCAAGAAGAAGAAAAATTTTTTTAAAGATGGAAAGCCAGGAGCCTGTAGGGGCTCCGTAACTTTTTTAAAGAACCGGTGTTTTAGGTAAACCTGTTATGCGAGTTTTCTTTTCCGCATCCCAGCGTCCTAATTTTTTTAATACATCGATTCTTTCAAATCTTTTTAAAACGTTACGTTTGGTGGCCCCTTTGTTGGCTTTTCCAAAGCTTGGATGTCTTGACATAACTCGATCCTTAGATTACTTAATTTTTGGAATAAAAGCTTGTTTGGCTATAGCGCCTTCCAAAGCATTTGAGTGGGATTTAAATCCCTCTTTCAAATTTTCTTTACGGGGTCCAGTTTTTTTAGCAGGAGGGCTAGGCTTGCGATGAGATTTGCTGCGTCTTTCTGCTTGTTTACTAATACGAACCATTTTATACTCCTAAAGTCATAAAGCAAGCTGATTATAAGGATTTAAGCCAATTGATGCAAGTAAAATGAAAATTTAGACAGGGGAAAGTTTATGGACGATTATTTCACTTGATAATAAATGTAAAATTCAATTAAAATTTATTTTAAATAACATAGATATTCCTACTAACTAACCAAAATATAAAGATACATGAAGGGTCCTGTAGCGCGCGACAGTATAGGAAGGTGTACGCCAGGCAATGATCTCTATGCCATGATTCGCAATCCTATGGCAAAGGTAGCGTCTGTGGCAAAGCCCGTAGATACAATAAGATCTTCTCGTTTGCGCCTTGAAAGAGAAGCAACGGCTAAAATTGGCAAATTCATGCAAAATTTTTTAGTGGTTGCACGAGCGGGCAAATATATCTTTTTGGCATTCACTCTACCCCCTTATTTGTTGCTATACGGATTACCTAAATGGGTCGTTGAAAATACTGTCCCCCTTTTATTTCATCTTTCCTTAAAGCCTTTTCAGATGATGCATCACAAGCTAAGGCACGCACTTAAAAGCCATGAAGCTAGCAAAAATGTTATCCACAGTATAAAAAACCTGTTTTCGCATGCTTTTAAGCATACTGCGGAATACATCCAATGGATCCAACGTACAAGCCAGGCTTTGTTTGTACATTTAAAGCATTCTATGGTTGCTTTAGGCTATCGTCTATTGCAGCCTTATTTGCCTATCATGCAAAGAAGCATTCAAACTGCGGAAGCAGTTACAAAAATGCTCTTGCAAAAGACTTATCAACGAGGTGATAAGCAAGCAGAACTGGCTCGCGAATTTGCATTATTAATGTGGAAAATAGCTAAAGAAGAGTTTGCTGGCCCTCTTAATCTTTATATCAATGATTTGAAAGCTAAATTTAATACCTTTAAGAAGCATTTAAAAAAGCAGGTAGAAAAGCCTCGTCTGGAAATTCAGAAGTTTAACGATAACCTAATACATCAACTAAAACGAATCAATGAAACCCTACACACTTTAGGACTAAAGATTTCTAAGCATGCAGAAATAATGACTTTAACTGTAGTCAATGCGGCTCTTCCCTTCATTGGATGGGCTAAGCCGCAGATCCAGCGGAGTGTCAATCTCTTCCAAACTGGAAGAGCAAAGTTAAACCACCATTTGACACACTTAAGTAGCATTATGCAAAGCTTAACGCTATCAGCTTTAAAAGCATCGCGCTTTAGCCAACATCTGATTGTTAATTCAGTAAAAGACGTTTTTAAAGTAATAGTTCCTCGCTTTGTAAAGCAATTTTTTAATCCAGAAGGCGGGTTTAAGCAAAAGAGGCAACAAATGCTAGAATTTTTTTTAGGAAAAGTAAAAAAGATTCCGGGCTTTGCAAAACAATTGCTGAGCAATGCTCTAGAAGCCTCTAAAAAAGGTTTGTTTAAGTTTTTGCAAAAATTTTACAAGTTCATCTTCTTAATCGGTAAGCAGCTTAAAGAATTGCCCATGCGTCTTGCTAAAGCAATTTTCCGAAGTTATCTTTTTGCTCGCAATTCTTTTGTTCAGATCAATCACCTTATGCGTTGGTTTTTTATCTTAAGTTACGTGCTCGTACGTTTAGCGTGGCAAGAATTGCGTGAGATAGCAGGACGTATTCTCGAAAGTTATAGTTTTAAGAAAAATTAGTTTCTTAAAAATCATTAAACTTAGTCGACTTTTGCTATTAAAATCCCACCTTCCTCTGAGAGGATTGTTTTTCAAAGTTAATCTAATCCCTTGATTTTTCAATTCTTCGACAAAGGGGGCGACATCATGAATAAAATGTTAAAGCATGTTTGCTCTTTGGGTATTTTTCAGTAAATAAGTAGAGCTACATAGGCTATTATTTAGTCCTGATAAATCCCACCTTGCGAAATTTTTCTTTTAGCATAAGCTTTAAACATCTATCAAACAACAAGTATGGCTTTGTCTTTAAAGAGGGTTGAAAATTTAATTTTAGCCCTAGTGAAAGAAATGTCTAGAACTTCTCAAGAAGCTTTAACAATCATTCAGCAAAAGGGGCAATTGAAAAAAGAAGAAGCTCTTTTCTAAAAGCTCTAATGGCGCTTAGCTTTAGCAAATTATACTTTTATCCACTCTTTTCCCTATTGTAATGTTATGCGAGCTCAGTTTAAAGATGATATCCAATACATAAGCCGTCCTATAAGTCCAGAAGATGAGGAGGCTTTAGTAGCTTTTCATAAAGAATTTTCAGAAAAAAGTATATAATATCGCTTTTTTGAGGTTAAGGATTTAGAAATTTGAATTGCTTATAGAAGACTAGCAAAAATTTGCTCAAACTTTTTTGATTGCTATCTTTCAGGGGCAGCTGAAAAAAAGAGCTTAATAAGTTTTTTTTATGTACGATGAATGTTGCATGTTAATTGGGCAATGCGGCAGCTCAAGAGCCGAGCTTAAGTTAACAATCAGCCATCTCTGCCAAAATAAGGGGTTAGGCATGCAATGAATAAAGTATTTAATGAAGCATGTCAAGAGAGTATGCATATAATTACAACCACGATCCTCTCGGACATAGGCAGATGATTCATGTTCATGAGAAAATAGTTTTTATTAAGCAGCTAGATCTTAGCCATCCATCTACATATTGCAGGACTAACTATTTAGCAAGGATTTTATATGAAAAAGATTGTTTCATTAATTGTAAACAGCATAGCTATCTTTATTACTGCTAACCTTTTACCTGGCATTCGCCTTTCAAATTTTAGAAATGCTTTGGGTGTCGCTTTAGCATTAGGGCTTATCAATACTTTTGTTCGCCCTTTTTTATTAATTTTAACTTTTCCTCTTACAATTTTAACATTAGGCTTATCCACCTTATTTGTTTCCGCTTTTTGCGTTATGTTAGCTTCTTGGATAGTTCCAGGGTTTTTTGTGAATGACGCGTTTTCGGCGCTAGCTTTTGCTGTGGTAGTGGCTATTATCAATACTCTTATTAGCCTTTTTATAAAAAAAGGGTAATGATTGATTAGCTTTAAAAGAGACAACTTCACCTACTATCTATGAAAAAACAAGAGAAGATAGATAAACACCTAAACTGTGGGCTTGTTGATTGGAAGTCAAAAGAGCTGCTTTCTATATTCGGTGATCATTCCTTGTAAAACATAGCTAGCTTTAAGGCATTTTCATAAGAAAAAGAGAATGATGTAGGTAATAAGGCTTTTTAGCATACTATCTAAATAAAAAGACGATTAAGATTAGGCATGATCATGAACAAGGCCATGAGCCTTTATCCAATAAATGCATGGATAAAGTAACACACTTTTAACCAGCCCTTTATGCAATCGCCTATTTAAGAGCTATGCCTTTAAGTGGAGAGCAAGATTCTGAAGAAGAAATCCTCTTAAATGGGGTGGGTGTTTTCAAAATCTATAAAATTGTTTCTTGCTTGGCTGGAAAAAAAATTGATCAAGTTTGTTTACTGGCAAGAAATTGCCAACGCTCATAAAGTTTTTCCAACTCTGCTTGCACCTGATTTAATTCACTACAGCTTTTTTGTAGCAAGTTAGCATCCGAAACACTTTCTATATCTTCATGAAGCTTTTTTTCTTGTCCCTCGTATTTAATGATGCTCGCTTCTATTTGCTCTAATTCATATTTTTCTTTGTAGGATAGTTTGGGTACTAAATGCTCAGCTTTATCTCGAGCTTTCTCAGCTGGCTTTTCTTTTTTAAGGCTATCGGAAGCATCAAATTTAGCTTTATATTTTTCCCATTGGGAATAGTCAGCAAAAAGCTGAATAGGCTCTTTTAACCCTAATCCTAAAACCACATTGCAAACTTTATCCATCATGTAGCGATCGTGGGTAATAAGAACTATCGCCCCAGTAAATTCACATAAACTTTCTTCCAAGACTTCAAGAGTAGGTATATCCAAATCATTGGTAGGTTCATCGAGTAATAATATATCTGCCGGCTGTAGCATTAAACGAGCAATCAATATGCGAGCATTTTCTCCACCAGATAATTGACTAATAGGTAAGTCTAAACGATCAGGAGAAAATAAAAAGCGCTTGCTCCATGAGTTGACATGAATGTGTTGTCCCCGATAACTTACATATTCTCCGTTGGTTGCTAAAGCTTCTCTTAAAGTAAGGTGGGCGGGCATCTGAGAACGGTGCTGATCAAAATAGACAATACGCAAGCCTTCTGCCAATTTAATTGTTCCTGAATCCGGCAGTATCATTCCTGCAAACATCTTTAATAATGTTGTCTTGCCGGTTCCATTGGCTCCAATGATCCCTAAACGCATGCCAGGAGAAAAAGTCAGATCTAACTTAGAAAATAACAATTTATTATCCACAGATTTGGAGAGGTTTTTGGTAACGAGCAGCTTTTGGGTTAAACGGTCAGTAGAAGTAAAGTTAATATGAGAACGTGTTTGCTTATTTCTTGTTTGAACATCTACTAGCTCATCAATTAGCTTGCCTGCCTGCTGAATGCGTGCCTGAGCTTTAGTGGTACGTGCCTTAGGAGATTGCTTCAACCATTCTTGTTCATAACGTACTTTGGATGATAAAGATTTTTGGTACTGTGCCTGGCCACTTAAAAATTGCTCTCTCCTAAGTAGAAATTCTTCATAATTGCCCGCTGCCGTAAATAGTCCTTTGGGAAATTGGGCATTTAATTCAAACATGCGAGACGATATCTTGGCTAAAAAATATCTATCATGGCTTATAACCATAAAGGTTAGATTTTCCTGCTGGAGTAATTTTTCAAGCCATTGAATGCCTTCCAGATCCAAATGGTTAGTAGGCTCATCTAAAAGCAGTAGCTGAGGATCGCAAATAAGTCCTTTGGCAATATCTAAGCGTTTTCTCCAACCTCCTGACAAAAGTTTAGCACTTTGCTGGATGTCTGGAAATCCTGTTTTACTCATCATACATTCAATACGCATGGCTGCTTCATGAGGTAGTAAATGAGGATCATTATAGCTTAAAGTTTCTCTTAGAATTTCATAAATTGATTGATCTGGATAAGAAGTCATTTGAGAGACATAGGCAATCCGTAAGTTGCGTCTAATCGCTACTGTTCCTTCATCGGCACTTTCTTTACCAGCCAATATTTTCATAAAGGTAGATTTTCCAGCCCCATTAGGCCCGATAATTCCAATTTTATCTCCTTGAAAAATGCCGGCGGAGATGCCCTTAAATAAATGATGAGTTCCAAAGGATTTACTTATATTGTCACAGTTAATATAAACGGTATTGTTCACGAGATATCTATAATTTTTTTATGATAAGTGTAGCTACTTGCTTCACACAAAACAAGCAGTATTTAGATTAAGGCTAAAGTTAAAGCCCACATGAAGCTTTAGGCCTACTCAGGTCTTACTAAGATACCTTTGTTGAACTTTAGAAAGCTTTTAAAATAGTTAGTAAGCGGATGGGGATATCCAAAGTGAAGATAGGCTTCCCTCTAAAGAGGAGCAGCTGCGGAAGGTATTATCTAGCTAGCCACAAACAATTTTTATGCTATAGCTTTTAGAAATAAAGTGATTAAAAATTGTTGGAGGATTCCAGGAGCTGGGGATGAATGAATAATCATAATAAGGATAGAAATGGATACGGGAAAATAGCGTTTTGGCAAGAGGCTTTTATAAACATTTTTAGTTTAACATGCCGTGCGCAAGAAAAGATGCTAGATAAAGATGTTAGATAAGGTATAGTTAAAAGAAATGGTTTTTGTTAGATAACTTAAGTTGGCTCCGTCCAGTATTTTCTGAGGGTACATTAAGGCTTAGAAAGATAGCATGAGTGGGTTTGAGAAGAGTGAAATTTTTAAGGTCTTACAGGAACGGCTGCTTAGCTTCTTAGTTGGCTTATAAAAAATCCCTTTCATTAGAACTTTAAAGTCAGTCTACTAAGATTGATAGAGTTACAAGAAATTAAGGTAATGGGCAGGGGCCGGAAGGCTCTATTCCTAAAAAACGCTTTTATTAGTTCCTTTATTTTAATATAGTTGTGGTTAAATTTAAAAAACCTAAGCAAATTTTATGCTCTAGGGTTTAAGTAGTTTTATTAGGAAGTTTTGTATGAAAACACAGACGATAGATGAAATTTTTTATCCAAGCTCCTCAGTTGCCAAACAGTTATGGATTCCTTTATTCCAAGACAGTGTTTCGGCAGGTTTTCCTTCACCAGCAGAAAATTATATAGAAAAGCGTTTGGATCTAAACGAGCTGCTGGTCAAGCATCCTGCAAGCACGTTTTTTGTACGGGTGCAGGGAGATTCTATGCATGAAGCCGGGGTCTTTTCAGGAGATATTCTGGTTGTGGACCGAAGTCTAGAACCGTTAAGTGGTAAAATCATAGTAGCTATTGTAAACGGTGAGTTTA
Source organism: Neochlamydia sp. EPS4 (assembly GCF_000813665.1). Taxonomy (NCBI): domain Bacteria; kingdom Pseudomonadati; phylum Chlamydiota; class Chlamydiia; order Parachlamydiales; family Parachlamydiaceae; genus Neochlamydia; species Neochlamydia sp. EPS4. The sequence goes on from NZ_JSDQ01000058.1 coordinate 19,769, forward strand.
TGGTCAGACGCTATGTATTAGGACCACAAGGCATACAGTTAGTTTCAGCTAATTCATCCTATTCGACTTTATACGTAAATGCTGCCCTGGATTTTCAAGTATGGGGGGTTGTTACTTATGTCATTCACCGACCGCAGTGAATTTATGTATGCTTTGGTGGATTGTAATAATTTTTATGTTTCTTGTGAGAGAGTTTTTAATCCGCGTTTGATTGGAAAGCCTGTAGTAGTGCTTTCAAGCAATGATGGGTGTATTATAGCCCGTTCTAAAGAAGCTAAGTTTTTAGGAATCCTAATGGGCGCTCCCGCTTTTGAATATAGAGATTTATTTAGGAAATATGATGTAAAAGTCTTATCATCCAATTATACCCTATATGGTGATATGTCTCATCGTGTGATGCGCACGTTGCAGCAATTTTCACCCGAAATAGATATATACTCTATCGATGAGGCTTTTTTAAAAGTAGATACGGTAGATAAGGAAGCTTATTGCAGAGAAATTCAGCGCATCATTCTCCAGCATACAGGCATACCTACATCTATTGGCCTAGCGCCTACCATGACTCTTGCTAAGATAGCCAATGATATGGCTAAAAGATATTCTGCTTGCCATAATGTTTTTTCCATGGAGGCTTTTGAAGTGCGCGAAAAGGTGCTGTGCCAGCTTTCTATTGATGAGATTTGGGGGATTGGAAAGAAAATTTCCTCTTATCTACATCGCCAAAATATACACACAGCCAGCGAGTTTAAAAATTCTGAAGACCTATGGATAAAAAAAAATCTTTCAGTTACAGGTTTACGAATAGCATGGGAACTGCGGGGAGTATCATGCCTATCCTTAAAAGAAGCTCCTGCAGCTAAAAAATCCATCACTTGTTCACGCTCTTTTAGCAAAGCTGTTTCAGATTTAAATGAGCTGTTAGAAGCTATTTCAACGTATGTTTCCATAGCGGCTGAGAAATTGCGCAAACAGCAGAGCCGAGCTTCATTTATAGATGTATTTTTGATGACTAATAAGCATCATCATTCCCCTTATCACTATAATAACATGCAAATTACTTTACCTCAACCTAGTGACTATACACCCAAAATCATCACTTATGCTAAGGAAGGAGTAAGGCGCCTATTTCGCGAAGGTTTTTTATATAAAAAGACAGGGTTGACTCTGGGAGGTCTAGTATCAAAAGGTGGCTACCAACTTGACCTTTTTGAAGAAAATCATTTTAGCAATAAAAAAGAGCAAACCTTAATAAATTTAATAGATCAATTAAATCATCAATATGGCCGCCGAGTAATAAAAATGGCTGCAGAAGGCATTAAGCAGCCATGGAAAGCTAGGCAAGAAAATTGTTCTCCGCGCTATACTACCTGCTGGCAAGATATCTTAACTATACAGATATAGGATCCATCTTTCATAGGTTTTATCTTTTCCTGTTGAACTAATTCCTCTCTCTCTACTATTTTTATTTTTTTTCATTAACCAAAATCAAAGAGGAAAACTAATGTTGTCATACGAAGATGGATTTTTAATCGTATGCGGCCTTTTAGCCTTGTTTTACGGAATTTTGACAATACGTTCTGTCTTATCCCTAAGCACAGGCAATGAAAGGATGCAAGAAATAGCAGCAGCTATTCAAGAGGGGGCTCGTGCCTATTTAAATCGTCAGTATCAAACGATTAGCCTAGTGGGAATCGTAGTATTTGCACTTTTAACCTGGTTATTGGGTTGGTATGTAAGCGTTGGCTTTTTAATTGGAGCTGTTTTATCTGGGCTGACAGGCTATATTGGCATGAATATCTCTGTGCGAGCAAATGTTCGTACTACAGAAGCTGCAAAGCAAGGTCTTCAGCAAGCCCTAAATGTATCCTTCAAATCGGGAGCCATTACGGGTCTTTTGGTGGTTGGCTTTGGTTTAATAGGGACCGCAGGATATTACATTTTTTTAAAAAATTCTGCTATTCCTGCTCGCGAACTTCTTGAGTCTCTCGTCGCTTTAGGTTTTGGTGCTTCCTTGATTTCCATTTTTGCTCGCTTAGGAGGAGGAATTTTTACCAAAGGTGCAGATGTCGGTGCGGACTTAGTAGGAAAAATTGAGGCAGGTATTCCGGAAGATGATCCACGTAATCCAGCTGTTATTGCTGATAACGTAGGGGATAATGTAGGGGATTGCGCAGGAATGGCAGCAGACCTTTTTGAAACATATGTGGTTACCATCGTAGGGACTATGCTGCTTGCTGGCATGTTTTTTCAAGGTATTATCTTAGAAAAAATGATGTACTATCCTCTAGCTATTTGTGCAGTTTGCGTAATAGCCTCTATTCTCGGAACATTTTTCGTACGTCTTGGAGCTACCCATGATATTATGAAAGCTCTTTATAAAGGATTTTTTGCTACCGCAGTCTTTTCTGCCATGGCTATTGCAGGGTTGACTCATTGGCTATTAGGCTTTGATATTGCTTATCAAGCAAATAATCATGTCTTTAATGGATTTAATCTTTTTTGTTGCGCACTTACTGGTCTGGTGGTAACAGGTCTACTTATGTGGATTACAGAATATTATACTTTGACAAAATATAGACCTGTGAAAAGTATTGCAGAGGCGTCTACAACAGGACATGGCACGAATGTTATCCAAGGCTTAGCTATCTCTTTAGAAGCTACAGCCCTTCCAGTCGTTGTAATCTGTGCTGGTATCCTTGTCTCTTACTTGAATGCAGGTTTATTTGGGATTGGGGTGGCAGCTACAAGTATGTTAGCTTTAGCCGGAATGGTCGTTGCTTTGGATGCCTATGGTCCTGTAACAGATAATGCAGGGGGCATTGCAGAAATGAGTAATTTACCAGAATCTATCCGCAAAACTACAGACGCACTTGATGCTGTGGGAAATACCACTAAAGCTGTAACAAAAGGTTATGCTATAGGTTCAGCTGGCTTTGCTGCCCTTGTCCTTTTTGCAGCCTTTATACAAGACTTGGCTCACTATTTTCCTGATAATGTAGCGAACTTCCATTTGCAAAATCCTTATACAGTGGTAGGTTTGTTCATCGGCGGCCTTCTTCCCTATCTATTCGGAGCTTTGTGTATGATGGCTGTAGGCCGTGCAGCAGGCGCTGTAGTCGTAGAAGTACGCCGTCAATTCAAAGAAATCCCAGGAATTATGCAAGGAACTGCACGTCCGGATTATGGAAGCGCAGTCGACATGCTGACAAAAGCTGCAATCAAACAAATGATTATTCCTTCCTTGCTGCCAGTATGCGCTCCTTTTCTAGTCTATTTTGTAATTCTGTATGTTGCAGGGCAAGATGAAGCCTTCGTAACCCTAGGCGCAATGCTTCTTGGGGTAGTAGTGACAGGTCTTTTCGTAGGTTTATCTATGACCTCTGGTGGAGGTGCATGGGATAATGCTAAGAAGCTAATTGAAGAGGGGAATTATGGTGGAAAAGGTTCTCTTGCTCACCATGCTGCTATCACCGGGGATACTGTCGGCGATCCTTACAAAGACACGGCGGGTCCTGCAATTAATCCCATGATAAAAATTGTTAATATTGTCGCTCTTCTCTTGCTAGCTATTCTTGCAGCATGGAATTAGCCTCTTTTAATCTTTTCAGATACCCCCTTTTAATAAAGGGGGTTAATCTATTCCATGATTCATACATCAAAATAGTATTGCAAATTATTTAATTAGTGGCTATTGTGCCATGGTCAACTACTGCTTTAGATTCAAACTCAAACGTTTGTGTGCTAAAATTTATTATAAATTGTATGATGGAGTAATAAATGACAAGTTGGTTTTCTTCCTTCTATGATTATACTTATAGTTGTGCAGCAGATTTACACAGTTATATGAAAGATCTACGGCGTCCTGATTGCACTCTTATTGCCAGTTTAGAAAGGTTTAATGCCGTTCCAAAAAAAATTTCTTCGAGCACTTCCGCTAAATGCAAATCTATAAGATCCAAATCTCTACCCCCTTCGCCCCTCCAGCGTCAAGATATTTCTCCCTCTGAAGTTTTACTATTAGGCGATGAAAGGGTTAATAAAATCGTTTATAGGGTCCTAGAAGAATTGCATAATAATGTAAGAGTGACGACTGACCATCTAACTGACCATCTGAAAGAGTATTCATTTCAGTCTATGTATGGAGCGAGAAGCAAAAAAGAAGGACCTTTTCCTTTTGCAAATTTACATGAGCACACAGAGGGTGCTATACCACCCTGGGAGCTTGAAAAGTTAGTAAAAAAATATAGCCTCTATTATGACGAAGCCAAAAAAGCTTGGAGAAGGAAGAAGACGCCCACAAAAAATGGGCTAAAGAGCGATAATACTCCTGCTAGGCTTACATGGCAAGAAATTGAAGAACGGTATAGTATGCCGCTACGTACATTTTTACACCAACTGTGCTGCGTTCCGGTTAATCAGCCCCTTTCTGAGAAATTATCTTTTAAGTTTAAAGAGGATTTTTTTAGTAAAAAGTTTGATGAAACCTTTGGACCGATAGGCAGTATCTTAGATAGAATTCCTTTAAGTGAACAACTTCTGATTATTTTATATCAAGCAGAGCTAAGCAATATTATTTATAATGAACTCATGTTTGGCTTGTATGTAGTGCCTGTACCTAGCACATTTATTGAAGAGGTGGAACTTCAAATTAAAGCTGATGAATGTGAGCACATCGAAGAGATGCCTATTGATAAAATTGAGCAATTTATTGAATACCTTATTAACCCGAAACATACTCTAGATGCCTTATTAACGGATAGCGAAAAAAACAAGTTTAAAAGAAAGCTACAAGGCAGATATAGAGATAAAGTAGGCCAAGATCCACAGAAAAAGATGGAGAATCTAGAGGAGGAGTGGAAAAGTTTACTCAATATGACATACGTAGAAGCCTTTAAAAAGGTGATGACTGATGAGCTTGATCAAGCCGAACTAGATATTAATCAGCAGATTAATATTCTATTAAAAAAACAGAATGTTAAACTGCGGCCGAATGTATTTGATGCCAGAAATCCCATTACTATTAAATTAATCTTTGAAGTTATGCGCCATTACTCGCTAGGTGAATTTTTTGCTTGGGCATTGGCAGCCTCGGCATACATTGCAACTGATGAAAAAGAACGAATAGTTGGCTTGACAGTGGATGGCCCTCAGAATACTGCCAATTCAATAAATAATTTTTATGATCAAATAGCTATTATTAAAACCTTGCGTAAGCATTATCCTGCAGTTAAAGTTACCTATCATACTCTTGAATTTGCCAGTTCGCATTATGATAGCATACATAAATATGTGAAAGATGAGCTTTCTAGTGTCTTAAAGGTGTCCGAGCGTATAGGGCATGGAACGATGATCGCGGATACAACAAATCTGATAAAAAATTTAAAACTTTTAAAAAGAAATAAACTAGTTGAAATATGCCTGACTACTGTGCAAGCAACTACAGGCGTTAAAATAGAAGAAGTGCCTTTAAAAGCTTTGTTAGAACAAGGCATCGCCGTTAACTTAAATACAGATGATCCTGCTATTGTAGACACTAACTTGCGGGAAGAGTTAAGGAGAGCGATAAAATTAATAGGGATTTCTCCTGCAGACACCATTAACATGATGCGCAGTGCCATTCATTTTTCTTTCCTACCTGGTGAAAGCATTTATAATGCTGTGGAAGCAAGAACAAAAGTAGATGGACGGCTCGTAACCAAAATTTGGTATGATTTGAAGTTTCCCGAAGAGCATGGTATTCGAGATCTAAGCAGAGTAAGTGCTAAAGAGCTCAAGCTGTGGCAGCTAGAAGATGAATTACAAGAGTTCTGTAGATATATTTACCATAATATGGACCCTTTATTTCAGCTGGGTTACATTAAAGAAGAGTCTCTTGCTGATGAAGAAACCTTTATTGAATAAATATTTCAAAGCAGCAGATTGGCGACAAAAGGTAGAGGCTGTTGGAAAAACTTTTGTAAGTAAAGGCCATTTTGGTTAGCAGCTGCTTTAATAATAATTTCTAGCTAAAGGGCTTAAAAATAGGGGGCTTCCTAAATTATCAAAAGACGATGCTTTGTAGATTAATTAATTCTATTAAAAGCTTCTGGTCTGCCTAACTTGCATCAAGGGATGGGACTTACTAGGGATAAAACTTCCCCTCCCCCCATTTTTTTCGAAAAGATTTTGAACTCAAGTGATGATTATCCTTTTGTTATTTCCTTGTCCTCCCCATTAAGTTTTGAAATTTCTTTATTCAAGCTAGCCTTAGCAATTGCTAGTAATTCTCCCAAACTCTTTGAAGATTTCCTTTTGTACCATTTATTTCAGCAACTTTATAGCTTACCTTAAGCACTCCTACTATTCTTTTGTGAATGATGGAATTCTAGCGACGTCATCAGATTGGCTTTAAGGATTAGCTTATATCTTATAGCAGATGGAAGAAATATCTTTGGGTCCGTCTTCGTTTTTTTAGGGTTTGTGTGATTAAAGCTGAAAAAGAAGGGTAATTTTGCCAGGCTAAGCTATCCTTTTATCTCCCTTTTAAAAGTAAAGAGTTTAAAATTTTGACACCGACCTTTTTCCCCTTAGCTTCTTTAAGAGAAAGCAATTGATCAATTAGGCTTTATGCCATCTCTAGGCAGCTCTCTTAAGTTTACTATGAATAAGTTGACTAAAGTCTTTAGCGTCAAACTCCTGCTCAGCCAGCATCTACTCAAACTTAACTTAGAGTTGTAACTACTTGTTGGATAAAGTATGCTAAAAGTTGGCTTTTAGTGATGGATGGCTGCCTTTTTTCTTTCTTTGTTTTCACCTGGCATAATTACACTATTTCTTAATCTCTTCAAAACCGATAGGAAAAATATATTCTTCCTAGCAAATAAGGTTTAGCAAGTAATTTGCCTCTTATATTTGATCTTCCTTGTCGACGAGAAAAGGTCGCTAGACAGTTGTTTTCCTTTGGATAGAGCTTTTCTTCCATCGTCTCATCAAGCATCAATACACCTCTCTTACTTTGTTCTAGATGGTTCACTTGCTTTTTAACCTACTACTCTAGTTCTTTTGATCTCTGGCTTGGTACTAAGAAAGTCGGTAGGTTTTATCAAGGCTAATCTGGCTTTCTTAAAGATTGGATAACCTTGTAGCTGTCGTTTGTTGATTCTGGCTGATAAGATGAGTAGAAAATGTTAATACCTATTAGAAAGCTTTGAAGAGTAGGCCAAGCAAAATTCCTTTGCTATTAAAAGCTCTTGCTATATACGCCAAACAGCTAAATGAAAAGTAGTGTGAGCTTATTCATATAAAAGTTGAGTGGATAGCTTATGAATGAGTTCGCTTCATTTTGCTAATCACTGGTAGGGCACGCGTTAAAGTTAGGTGGGCATAAAAAAGATACTGCAAATAATAGTTGAATGATAAAAGGAATATGCTATACTAACCCTCACAGTATAAGCCCTCTAAGTGCCTATTTCAACTTAATTGATTTTCCTAACCCCTTTTCTTAAGCCAGCGATATTATCTTCGCCTATAAGACAAAAAAAGCTAGAAGCCAAAGATAATTAAGGAAAAAGTTTGCTAATTTTCAGGAGTTTAGGAAAAAAAAGAGGAAAAAGGAAAATAGGGG
>NZ_JSDQ01000059.1:0-72232 GCF_000813665.1 Neochlamydia sp. EPS4
ATAAACAATTTTGCTTGGTGGCAATAGAGAGAGGGAAATACCTGATCCCATACCGAACTCAGAAGTCAAGCCTCTTATCGCCGATGGTACTGCACACAAGAGTGTGGGAGAGTAGGTCGCCGCCAAGCTTTTTTTTTACTCAACTATCGCTTCTCAAAACATTTCTCCTATCCTACTAGTCTATCTTGCTTTATTCCACTCTTTTTCCTTTACCATTCTAGCTTTTTTTATATTTATTGCGCTCTGTATACCCCCCTATTGGAAAATTCCATTTAAAGAGTTATACTGTCTTTTCCTGAGGAAGGAAACAGATGAGCTAAGAGATGTTTTAAATTCATCTTCAGATGGGAAGCGAGCAAGGTTTGCATGCTTTTTTCAAATTATCTTAACTTTTTTCAACCTCAAACGTTTTAATCTTACCCAACTAACCCCAGCTTTTCAAGAAAAAGCAAAACTAAGCTCCTCCTATAAAACGCTACAGCATTTTTTCTGAAAATTAAATTAAAAAGGTAGAGAATTTGAATGACCCTCTTCGGTTAGCTATCAGCTAATACTTTCTAGCACTATGCCTGCCCTGTTACGCATTACTTAACAGCTGTTGACAGTGCTGCTTGGCTGTGCATACGGCAAATCCAAATAAAACGTTTTTGGCCAAAGATCAAGCTTTTTCATTTTCAACTTTTAATCCACTGCGGATACTTGAGAACAAGTAAATGCGCTTATTACCATTTTGAAATGCGTGCTAAACTACGAGAAAAAGCTAAGCTGGGTTTTTTATTCTCCCTTAAAATCTAAAGGTTTTATTATGGAGAGGTTATTTAAGCCAGGGCTTTGTTGCTAAGATTAAAGCTTACTTATTTCGTCTTATAAGCTCTTGTAAGAGCTTTTATTGCACCCAGCAGAGGGGTTGGCTTAAAAACGCTGCGAATGGGCGCTGTGCAGCTGCTAATGAGGATATAGGCGGGCATGGTAGAATGGATAATTGATTAGGCTTTAAAAGGCCTTAAAAGGTCGCCTCATTTTAAAATCGCTAGCTAAATAGAAGATTCATCGCTTAATTTTAAGTGATCGAAGATTTAACCATCTTTAAAGTTAAAGTAGAGCTCCAAGTAGTGTTGCTGAGCTTGTCTATTTGCCATCCCTGTATGGGATAGTTCAAACAAGCTTTTTAAAACAAACAAGGAGCGTAAAAAGAACCGATCAGTTTGGTGACAGAGGGATTATCTTAAGTGACATTATATTTAAGAATGGCCACATACTTAAATGCAAAGGTAGCCGAAATGAAGCGGCAAAGGTTTTACTGCCAACTTTTAAAGCCGATCGAATATTTTCGTGTAGATTTATATAATTCCATGCAATAGAAGAAGCATTGGCAACTCTAAGCATGGCATCTAACTTGTGTTTAGTAACTAACCTAATGAGGAATGAAATACAGCAAAGTGGCACCAAAATGCTAAATTGCTAAAAAAGCTGAAGTAGTTTTTTTTAAGTGCTAAACTTGTTGTTATTACTTAAGAGGTCTATCTTTAACTTTATCTAATAGGGCACTTCACCGGCCATAAGTAGTTATAGCCCTACAAAAGATAACTGAGCTTTTTTTAAGTAATTTTTTTTGTAGACCCTTAAGCCTCTAGCATATGGGGGAGCAGGGATCGTTTTATTTATCTGTAGCAATTAGATTGATAAGACTATTTTGTGCCTGTGTCCAAATTCTAATAAAGCTGGATTTTTTTTGTAGGAAAAGGAAGAAAAATTTAAAGGATAAATAGGAAAAAGAAAGGATAAAAAAATCTTGTAGCTAGGAGGAAAAAAGAGTGTTATTGTAAGCTCGGTAAATAGGCTCAAGAATAAGTAACGTGATAACTTGAAATAGATAAAGGCTGAGCCTAATTGTATTTTTTATAGTATTTTAAAAAGCTAAATACTAGATTATGCGCTAAGTAAATGCTTTTAAAAGATAGATTAAATATGAGCCTATTGAGAGCTTCATCAATTAAAAAACCTTTCTATAAAAGGTGTAGACGGACTTTATAAATCATAAGCGATAGAAAAATTTAGAAAAACTTTTAATCTGTTTTTCGAGACTAAAAGATAGACAATAGAATAATCAGTTGCTTTTTTAAGAATAAAATTAATTGTTTTAATAGCATTAGGAGGAAGAATGCCACATACCTTAACTTGGATCGTAGTTGCAAATAGCTCGAAAGCTAAGATTTATCGTTTAGCAAAGTTTCCTAAAATTGAAGAACTTCTTGTCCTCAATCACCCTGAAAGCCGCTTACAAGATCAGGTTTTAGAAGGGAGAAAACCTGGACGTAACTTTCAAAGTGGAGGCACCACTCGTCATGCTTATGAACCTGAAACGGATCCTAAAGAGGTTGAAAAGGAGAAATTTGCTAGATCCTTAGGAGATTATATCTGCGCTGCCCATTATAAAGGTGAATTTACACGGCTTTATTTAATGGCTAATCCGGCGTTTTTAGGATTAGTGCGCCATCATATAAATACTAGCACACAAAAAACTATAGTGGCTGAAGTTGCCAAAGATTTGACGGATTGTCCCATCCCTGAAATCGAACATCATCTAGTTAATATATAAAGTTTTCAATATATCGGCTGTTCTGTCTCTCCCTATAGATAAAGGCCCTCAAATTTACTTAGGTAAATTCGAGGGCCTAAACCTAGTGTACCTACAAAAGGTAATTTTACATTAAAAAAAGTATTTCTTACGTAAATGCCCGCAGCTGGATATGTTCTTTTACTAGCTAACGTGCGTAATTGCTTAATAAATTTATTAAGGATACTAAATAAAATTTTAAATACTAAGTAAATGTAGTTTGATCTTTGCTCAGTAAGTTCTTCATTTATACAAAAGAGGGGAGAAAAAGAAAAGAAAGTTTTAATTTCGCTTAATTATGCAAAATCAGTTTTTAAAACACTTTCAACCATTACCTGGACAGGTTTGTTGGTAAATATTATCTTGAAAAAAAATTTTTCCAGATCGTTTGGTATTAAATACTTATTGACATTTTTTTTATAATAAAATAAAAATTTTGTTAAAAAGGAGTACAGTATGCAAGCATTAACACAAACCTCTAGTTTAGATTCCCGATCCTGTCCTGATTTCCTTGAATCTCATTTAACTGGGCAGAATGATTATGATCTATCGATTCCTTCTAATGAGGGCATAAAAGATGCAGCAAAAAGTGTTAGTGAGATATCTCAGAAAATTAATCAGTTAAAAGAAATCAAGCAACTGTGTGAATTTATTGTTAAGAATGTGTATCTGAAAGGTCGTATCTATGTGCAGTATTCGAGAAGTTTAAAAGGTCACACGATAGCTCGACATATTCTGCACACATACTTAAACCATGATTTTTCTAATCCGAAAGAAGCTGAAAGAATATGCTTAAAAGATATCATGCAGCAAATTGAACAAATCCAGTTTTTAGAACTGAGTGGCGCAAAGTTAACAAATTTACCTGCTTATTTTAAATACCTGACAGGCTTACAGCATTTAAATCTTTGCGCTAATAATTTAACTTCTTTACCTTCTGAACTAAAAGAATTGGTTAATTTACAAGAGCTAAATCTGAATGGAAATCATTCATTTGAAGAACTGCCTCCTTTTTTAGACAACATGAATTTAAAAGTCATTAAAATTGGTAACACGAAGGTCAATAAAGCTTCTGTAAAACTCCAAGGTATTATTGATCCTGGTGCAATGATTCAAACATGGATAAAAATCTAAATATTCGTTCTCATATTTAACGCTATTCATTGAATAAGAATATAACAATCCTATACTGCTTCACACCATAGCCTATACTGCATCATCTAGCTCATTGATGTTTATTTTTCCTTACGAGCAAAGTGGATGCAGGGGTTACGGGTGGTGTAAGCATGAGCTACCCTTCTCTTTATTAAATTAGCAAAGACAACTTAGCGGCGGTCAGGATGACGATATTTGAGTTGATAAGGGTTTCCTAACATATTAAAAGTTTATGCATGTGATATAGCCACTTTTTATAAAACATTATACTCATAAGCAGCGCTTCGCTTAATGATAATTTTGGCCACCTACTTCTTCTATTGTTCTTGCCAATTAGAGGCCTCAAATAGCTTTCAAGATACATTTTGCACTGTTTAAGGCTCAAGCTTTTTACAGTTATCCTCTATCTCCGAAAAGGGACATTAATCAATCTCTCTCTTAACCATCATGATCTTCACTATTTAAATTTTGGTAAAAAAATCAAACCATTTGAAGAAGGTATTTCACTAGCACATGTTTTTTTATTTGTCTTACATAAGTACCTTTCTATGATGGCTAAGATATGATGCCAAAATGGTTTTGAAGAGTTATGGGCACACAACGCAAGATTTTAGCACCCAAGCTTTTTAAAGAGTGTAAAAAACAAGTTGTACGCTTTTAATCTACTCCTTATGCTATCATGTACTTTATAAAATCCCTTTTGCTAAGCAGAGAGGCGTCTTTCAGAGGGTGGGGTATACAGACTAAGTTTTTTAAAGCGTATTAGACGCTTAACCCTATGCATCCTCGAAAAAGATCTGTACCGCTATTTGGTCGAGTGTTCATCAAAGATTTACGGGCATGTGATGTGCTTCAAAGAGAAGAGTGAAGCTTTGCTGACCAGGAGCTCTTTCATAGTGTTTAGATGCCACTAAGATCGCCCAAGATAGAATGCTGTAAACCTTGCTTAGATGCAACTTAAGCTAGCCACAAAGTTAGATGGGCAGCGCGTAGCAGCCAACGTTTTTTTCAGCAAGAAGAGGCGCACAGAGGGCAAACAATCGATTAGCAGTGTAAAGGAAAAGGAGACATCCCTTATTTATTAGCAAAAGGAAAAGGTTATCTATAAGTTTGAGAAAATATTGCTGCCGAAATAAACGCCAGGTAGCGGAACCTTAGAAATAAGCTTTTGACATGAGAAATTTTTCTTTGGATTTATAGGCCACTAAATCCTGGCAAAAGGACTGGAGAAGGGTCATTTCTAGTTTAAAAAGAATAAGATGGCAGGTTAAATGGATATCTTAGCTGCAAAGAAAGTTTCAGCGAATGGTAGCTAAAGGAAAGAAAAATATTAAGGATTGGCAAAGATTGTTAGTTTGCAGGTTTATGAATTGACCAAGGGGTGAGATAGATTCAAGCTCTTCTTTGAGCTATTTCCTTATCGGGTAACTTGCCTTGTTTAATATTCTAAAAGGTTTCTTAGCAGTCCTTAAGAGTGCAAAGATAGTTAACAAAAGATGATAAACCGCCTTGAACTTCGTCTACAAAGTTAGAATGGTAATGATAAAATAATTTTTTTAAATCCTGTTGCTTGGATAGCTTGAGGATGTTATCTTTTATCTTTTCTTTTAAATCATCTTCGACTAAGCAATCTAGCTCTTCTTTAATTTGACCGATTATCGCAGCATATAAACGTAAATCTTTTTCCTCCTCTAGGCCTATTGTTAATCTCAATGCAGACCAGCACTCAATTAAATTGGCATTCGCAAATCCAAAGCTTTGGCTCATGGTGACAGGTAGATTATTTTTGATATATCTAGCATACAAATAATACTGCATGATAACTACCAAAATATGTAAAAATTGCTCATCCTCCTTTCCAAAAAGTTCTTTTTGAAAACCATTCATATGAATCCCTATCATCGGGACTTTTTCATCCCTATAACCTATTTGAATTAAAGGTTTTTTAGTATTATTCTTTTGAGTGGAGCCTTGATCGGTAATGTCTTGTTTTTTTTCTATGACTAATCCCTGTTTTTGTAATTCCTTATAAACAAAGTCAGTATTTTTTCTTATTTTTTCTAGATAATTTATAATATTTTCACTGCAATGTTTGAGCATAAGATGAAAAAACCAGAAAGCTTCTTTGGAAAAGTTATCGTTTGCACTGCTTGTTAATAAACCTCTTAATAAATCATCTGCGGATGTATCGGAACTATAAACTTGTACTATTCCGCCCGGAAATTTATCTAGCCCAAGCTGTCCATACTTAGCTAGGCTGTTGGTTAAAATAAGAATCAATTTTCCTTCATTAATAGGAGTTGCAAATTCTTCTACTAGGCTGCGGACTTCTTCATGCATGAAAAACGTAGTGGCACAATCAAGGACCATTGCTAATGGACGTTTATTATCTTTATGTGTAACAGAGATAGAATCTCTTTTTTCTAGAATTGTTTTAATAATCTCTTTAACTTTTATTTCTTCTATGACAAGCCTTACCACCCGATTAGGATAGATATCTGTAAAGATAACGTCATAATTTTCCAAGTCCGGAATTGTTTCAAAATTACTTAGCTGGGCAGTTTGGCAGGAAAAACGTTCTTTTAAGCAATCTTTAAGGCCGCCTGTGCTCTCACTGATTTCGTAGTAACTATTGGTGTCAAATATTACAGAGGGTTTAAGAGGCTCTCCATCAGGCTGATGAGATCCTTCCGCAAGCATCTGCAAAAGCCCTTCCGTAATGTTTCCAAAGCAAGCAATACCGCTTGTGAAAGTATATCCATTGCTTACCACTCCTTTAGGAGTAGGTTGGGAATTTAGGACTTCAGGAATAGTTTCAATTTCTTCTCTTTTGTACAATATTTGAAGCTGTTGAAAATGTTCGAAGACAAGAATGAATTTATTTTGGCAATCTTGGAAATTATTATAGCTGAGCTGGCTAAGATGTTTTTTTATCTTAATTAAACAATGAAATGCTGCTTTATATATAAGAGGATTTTCTACTCTTATGACCGGATTTGTGGCTGCGAGTAGTTTATAAAGAAACTGCAAATAGTGTGAGGTAAGTGTCGAGTTTTCTGCTGATTCAGATAAAAATTTTACGTACTCAAAAAGTTTTTGATGGGTATTTATTACTTCCTCTAGAGTAATCTCACGCTCTTCTAACGGAGGAATCTCTAGGTAGGTTTCGTAAGCTCTTCTCTGAGGAATAGGATAGTGGTCTAATAGGGATGTAATTCTATAGCCTGTACGAATTAAAAGTTCTTTGAGTAATACAATATCAGGATACGCTCCGTGAGCTCCTTGAAGGCTTTTAAATGTAGTTAAAAATTTCTGTAAGTTTTCTTTATTATTGCCATGGAAAAAATAGAGAGACTGGCCATCAATTTTTAATACCACCCCAACAATTAAATGATTGCCTTTAAAAACACTACCTAAAATTTCATTTATATTTTTGTTAGGGAGAATTGAGTTATCATGTTCATAGAATTTGAACGCTTCGGAATAATCTACAAAAGTAAAATCATTGTCTGCTGGTTTGTTATTAATCTCTATAAGAATATTCTCCAGATCGTTCGGTTCAGCAGGAAGATAGCGTCCTTTTAATATTTGACAGCAATTAATAATTAATTTTTCAAATTCATCATTTTTTATGAGGCTGATTTTGATATCTTTTAGCCAATTGTGTCGTTTCTGGATTTCCCTAAGAAAAATATTTACAATTGCTCCTCCATCTTCCCGGTGATAATGAGGAGCATTATCGTCTATATATTCGCTAAATGGATAGTTGTATTTATCCTGAGCAAAATTGATTAAAGGCGTTTTTGCTGATTCCACTAAATAATGGAGGCACCAGACATTCAGCTCAGTGATAATGATTTTAATTGACTCATCTTTTATTTTTTCTAGCGAGCAAATGAACTGCGCGGTAGATAAAATTTTATGGTAACTTTTATAAAATTTCTGATCCAAAGTTTTAATATCAATTTTTTCAAGGGAGGGAGTTACTGCTACGCTGAATTTATTTTTAATAAACCTTTTCGTAATTTTGGTCATGTAATTGAATAAAAGATAGAGATTAGCTTGGCATTTATTAGGGTCCTTTTTCCAAAGCGGAGAAAGATAATTCGCAATCAAAGTAGGTTCAAGCTTTCCATTGCTATCTACTAAATCTTTTTTTCCTAGCCAACGTACAAAGATTTTGCGAAGAGGGCGGTGCTCTACTTCGATTGTTTGCACAAAATTTTGGAAAAAAGCAGTAAGGTCTTGCGTGGGGTCTTTATTTCTCTCAGTTGTAGGGAGGGTTTTATTTAAGTCACGGCAATAATTTTCTAGCTGCTTGAGAAGAGGTCTAGGAGGATTCCAAGAAAAAATATTATTCATTACTACCTACAGTTATGGGGCCTAAAGTTGAATAAATGGTTGATATGTTGCCGTTTGTAGTTTTTTGGCCAGTGTTAAAGCAGTTTATATCTATACCCTTCAAATTTGTAAAGAACTTAAATATCGTAATTATAAGATTTTTTTAATTTTCCTTAATTAGGATGGCGGGCTTAAAAGTTATGCAAGCGCCTTGAGGATTTGCTTAGCTTACTCACTTGTAAGATAGATCAGCTATATGCTAATTTTTTTACTTAGCTTTTGGGAAGAGAGGTTACGCTTTAAAAAGTCTTCTGAATACTTTTTTTGAGACCAATTAATGCCTTATGCTGCTTGATGGGTGCGTTAAGCAATTTTTTAGAAAGCAATTAATAATACTCATGCTGCGTCTATTAATCTTAGGGTGGATACCCGGATAAGCTTATTCACTAATAGCTAGCTGACGGAGCTTTAAGATAAGCTTAAGCTAGGAAGAATTAAGCAAAAGGAGTATTTACTTTTATAATAACCTTCTTTCTAAGGTAGTGATAAGACACAAAATCAATGAGCTTTAATTATCAACGGCTTAAGTAGCAAGCTTTAAGAAAGCTAGTAGAGCGAAAATTAAGGGGCTGTAAGCGCAAAAGCATTGTTTAAAGATCGCGATCTTAAGAGTTACCAAAATTTATCAGATACTCATTAAAATTAAAGAATTGAGGTTATAATAAGAGGCTTGCTAATAGAGGGTATGATTGTTTGTTAAGA
The DNA here is from genome assembly GCF_000813665.1 of Neochlamydia sp. EPS4. Taxonomy (NCBI): domain Bacteria; kingdom Pseudomonadati; phylum Chlamydiota; class Chlamydiia; order Parachlamydiales; family Parachlamydiaceae; genus Neochlamydia; species Neochlamydia sp. EPS4. Next base: position 8,876 of record NZ_JSDQ01000059.1, read on the forward strand.
AGGGATTTCTGATAGCAGGTCTAGCTAGCTGTTTTAGAAATTTAGATCACCCACTATGAACATAGCAAAGAAATTTTTTAGCCAAGTAGCGGGGCTTAAGGTGAGATTGAAAGGAATAAAGTTTGACACAAAAAGATAAGCGAAAAGGGATATGATAATAAAATATGGGCATATTAAGGAATGAATAAAATGAAGGGAGATCGATAGAAATAGACTATCGATCTCCTCAGCATTATTTACTAAGAAGGGCTTTGCGGCTTAACTTAAGCTGGCCACGTTCGTTGATATCTAAAACTTTTACAGAGATTACTTCTCCTTGTTTGACATGATCGGCTAAGTTTTCAATGCGTGTATGTTCAAATTCAGAGATATGGCATAACCCTTCTTTACCCGGTAAAATCTCTATAAACGCTCCAAAAGCTACTACAGAGGTAACTTTACCTGTATATGTTCTACCTATTTCTACTTCAGCTGTTAGGCCATGAATAATAGCTTTGGCTTTTTCAATACCTTCTAAGTTTGTAGAGGCTATGCTAATCAAACCATCATCGTTGATATCAATTTCTACCCCGGAGGCTTCGATAATAGCTCGAATTTGTTTTCCCCCTGGACCTATCACTGTTGCAATCTTACTAGGTTTAATTTGCATGGTTTCAATACGCGGGGCATAGATAGACATCTGCGGTTTGAAAGTAGGACAAACTTCCAACATCTTGTTAAGGATATGAATTCTACCTTCTTTAGCTTGATTTAGAGCCGCTTGCATAATAGCAGGGGTAATACCTTCTACTTTGATATCCATTTGGAAGGCTGTAATGCCATGCTGATCACCAGCAATTTTAAAGTCCATGTCGCCTAAAGCATCTTCGATTCCCAATATGTCAGACAAAATTTTGTACCGTCCCTCTTCTAAGATCAATCCCATGGCAATTCCTGCAATTGGACGTTTAATAGGTACTCCTGCATCCATCATAGAAAGACAGCCAGCACATACTGTAGCCATCGATGAGGAACCATTGGATTCTGTAATGGTGGATTCTAAGCGCATGGTATAAGGAAAGATATCTCGAGCAGGTATAATAGCTGACAAAGCTCTTTCTGCTAATTTTCCATGGCCAATTTCACGGCGTCCTGGGGCGCCTATGCGTCCTACTTCTCCTACAGAGAAGGGAGGGAAGAAATATTGAAGATAAAATCTACGGCTACTCTCTTCATCGAGATCTTCATATCTTTGAGACATAGCTTCCCCACCTAATGTACATACACCTACCGCTTGTGTTTCACCGCGTGTAAATAATGAACTACCGTGCGTACGAGGCAGAAGGCCTTGTTCGATATCTATTGAACGAATCTGTTTACTGTCACGCCCATCGCTACGAATATTTTCTTCTAAGATCATTTTACGCATGTATTTAGACTGAAGATCTTTAAGAGCCGCATTAACCTGGTTAACGGAATATTTAGGTTCTTCTCCTTCAGGTAAAAGGGTATCTACCACAGCTTTTCTCATAGCATTCAATTTTTCTTCACGATCTTGCTTTAGATTGCTTCTTAAAGCAGGTTCTAAAAGAGGCGTAGCAAGTTTTTCAACTTCTCCCAGGAGTTCTGTAGGCAAGCTTCTAAGGGTGGTCAGATTTTTTTCTTTACCAATCTCTTTTTGCCAATTGAGTAGAGCTTGGCAAATAATTTTGATACTATTATGGCCCACTCCAATGGCTTCCATGAGTTGATCTTCGGTCAGAAAATCACAATGACCTTCGATCATAAGAATAGCATCTTCGGTTCCTGCTAACATTAAATCTAATTTAGATTTTGTCATCTGCTCTTGAGTAGGGTTGACAAGCCACTTTCCATCTATTAAGCCAATACGTACACCAGCTACAGGTTTTAATAAGGGAATATCGGAGATCACTAAAGCGGCTGAAATACCACAGATTGCCAATGGCTCTGTCATATTAATGCCATCGTAAGACCATACGTAAGACAATAATTGAACTTCATTATAATAGCCTTCGGGAAACATGGGACGTATTGGCCGGTCTATAAGGCGTGAAATAAGGGTTTCTTTCTCGGAAGGGCGCCCTTCTCTTTTTATAAAGCCGCTAATCGTTTTACCTACCGCAGAAAATTTTTCTTGGTAATCAACTTTCAAAGGGAAAAAATCAATATTATCAGCCGCGTTAGCTGCCGCACAAGCGCTATTAAAGAGATAAGTTTCGCCTGCTTTTATTAAAACAGCCCCATTGGCTTGTTTACCAATTTTTCCTGTTTCGAATATTAGTTCTTGCTCGCCTACTTTAACCTTCATGAGGTGTGGTTGCATATTATACTCCTAAAATGTAGTTTGAATTTATAGATAGGTCGAAGGCTAAAAAAATATGCATAATTTTATGCTGTTTTCCCAGCAAGTGTCATCGAAGATTATAAAGAAGGCTAATAGATAGAACTCAGAAAACATGCTTTAAATGACTGATTTAAAGCGCGATTTCTGATTTCTATAATCTTTAAAATTCTCCTTAAACTTGAGGCCTTCTTAAGGATAAATAGTCTTAAGCTTTGATTAACAAGGGCAGTGGTATGGGCCATCTGCCCCACTTAATATAAAGCTTTTTGCGTTACTTTCTTAATTTTAACTTTTTAATAAGCGACAAGTATCGCAAAGTGTCGGTTGAGTTTAAATAATCCAATAAACGTCTTCTTAGGCCAACATGCTTAAAGAGAGCTAGCCTAGAAGCGTGATCTTTAGGAGAACGCTTAAGGTGCTCATTTAATTCAGCAATACGCTCTGTTAAAATAGCGATCTGGACGTCAGCGGAGCCTGTGTCTTTTTCATGAAGCTGAAATTTTTTTGTAATCTCTTCTTTCGTTCCTTTGTCTAGAGACATTCAGAAAATCCCCCGTTTAAGTTTAAAGCCCGACCATAGTTATGGGGACTTAATATATTAAAAAAATGTAAATCTATTTTTCTCACTCTATCATCACATCTTACCTAGGTAACTATTAAAAATCAAGTGCAATCTTGTTAGGGTGGGAGGGAGCCATGGCGAATAAAAGGAGAAATGTAAAAGAAAAAAGAAGAAAAGAGGTTTTTAGGATGAAGGGTCTATTTCATAGTTTTTAAATTAAACCCCCTAATAAAAGGTTCTCTTCTTGCATTTTCTCTGCTAAGTTGGTAGATTCTTGGACCGTGCATAATTAAAACACCCTTGTAAGGAACTACTCTATGCTGAAAGACGCCACTTATAAAGAAAAATCTAAAATGTTAATATCATGGATGCCTCAAATCATTGAGGAGGTAAAAAAAGACCTTAAACACGAGCATCTTAAAAACGATTTTAAATTTGTAAAGAAATATTTTCTAGGTAAAAACTTAAACAAGCTAACTAATGAAGAGATAGTGAATGCTTATACCTTAGCTTTAGAGCAGGAAGAAAATGGAGAAAAAATTGCTGAATTTATCATTAATCGATGGCTCCTCAAGAATGCCGAGCTTTATGACTATTTTGAAGGGGCGTTGTTGCAAATATCTAATGATTTTACCCAATTAACTGAAATTGATGCAGATAAATCACAACAGATCGTGGAGGGCGCAGCTAGCCAATATGGAGCTGTACGTACTTATCTTTTTTCCGTTATGAATTCGGTAGTATTCCCTAAAGAAATTTATGAAAAGCTTAATAAGCGTGCTGAAGAAGAGCAAAAAGCCTTAGCAGCTGTAGAAGATGCTCAGGACGAACATTTAAGCCAGCAATCTTTGAAAGATTACTATGAAGAGCAAATCGCTCGCTTAGCGGATAAGTATGAGAAAAAATTGATTGGAATGCAAAAAAAATATATTCAAGATACAGAATCATTGAAAAAGCAAATGGCATTACTACAAAAAAGATTGAATGGGTAGCTATGCTTTTTCCTTTTACGTTTAAGCCGCAGTCAGAAGACGAAAAATTTATGCTTGAAGCATTGAAAGAGGCATGGAAAGCTTTCAGGCAGGGGGAAGTTCCTGTAGGAGCTGTCCTGGTGCATGAAGGACAAGTAATCTCTAGGGGATATAACCAAGTAGAACTGCTCAAAGATGCTACTGCTCATGCAGAAATGCTATGCATTACTGCAGGGGAAGTGGCAATGGAGAACTGGCGGTTGACTGGCACCACCCTTTATACCACTATAGAGCCCTGTTGTATGTGTGCAGGAGCTATGTTTTTATCAAGAATTTCCACTCTAGTATGGGGGGCACCTGATTTACGGCATGGGGCTAATGGGAGTTGGATGGATGTATTTGAGAAGGTTCATCCTACGCACAATCTTAACATTAAAAGAGGCGTTCTAGAGGAATATGGAGCCGCCCTCATGCGTGATTTTTTTTAAAAAATGTCGCCAAGAAAAAAAGGCTTTGACTGACGAATAGCTAGATTGCTTATTTAAAAATTAAAAAGATGTTTAAAAAAAATCAGTTACACGAGAAATAAAAGCTTATTTATTAGACTCCTCGTGCTCGCAAATGCTAATTTTCTAAGTTTTTAAATAATACGCTTTTGAGCTACTCCTTATGCAGTCAAGTACTTTGTAAAATTCCTTTTGGTAAGCAGAGAGACAACTTTTAGAGAGTTGGGTATACAAAATAAATTTTTCTAAAGCGTATAATTTATCTTAGCTTTACAGTTTTTGTGCCCAGGCAAGGCATGCTCTTTTTAAGAAGCTCTTTATCCCCTCGACCAGTTAATAAAATTTCGTTTATAAGAAGAAAATCAGCTTTTAAAGGATTAATTTATCTTTTAAGTTTAATGGCGTAATTGTCCTAAATACCATAAGCGTTTGTTTGGTAGAAGGAAAAAAATTTAACAAAAGATTAAACGAGTGAAAGAATTTTTTAGACTATTAAATTAGCTATCCACAGTTGCTTTTTTTCTTGGTGGGGCAACCTTAAGAGTTTTTTGAACAATTTTAAGGCAGGGGATAGGAGTAGCTGTTTAAATCCTTTTGGTAACCTAAAAAATTTGAGAAAGAATGTTGTTCCTCGATAAATATTTTAATTTTATCGAAAGTAGGCTTAAAAAGTTACTAAAACTCCTTGCAATAGTTCATCCTCTTTTCCTTATCGTTTATTTGCACCCGTAAATTAAAGTAGAGAGTAAAAAGTTGAAACATTTAAAGAAGAAGGGAAGGATTTTTATCTTGCAGAACAGAATCTCTAAAATCCCATTCACAGATAGCACCAGTTACATCACCAGTAAATATTCTTCCTTGTACTACTTTAAGGCAGGTTACCTCTTCGGCATTTTCTCTTAAGGTCAGCATTGACTGGGTTTTTAGAGGGTCCCAGATTCGTAGGGTTCTATCCTTAGAAGCGCTGATGATTTTTCCATAGGCAATTTGAAGATTATTAACTCCTCCCGCATGCCCATTTAAAGTAAGGAGACATTGCTCTGTATTAGCATCCCATATTTTTATTGGACCTCTTCTCGAGCTGGTAATTATATTATTATCCAATTTTTTTACGTCTGTAATTCCATCATCATTTTCCGTAGGTAAATGTGTTACCAATCCCTTCTTTATGTCCCACACTTTTACTCTTGTATCTTCACAGCCTGAGCCACTAAAAAGCTTGCCATGCACTACTTTCATAGAAGTCACCCAGTTGTCGTGCTGCAGGCAACAAATCTCTTTTTCTCTCTTAATATCCCAACAACGTATAGTCTTATCTTGTGCACCGCTGAAAAGCAAGCCATTAATTAGCTTTAAGCATTCAATTCTAGAAGCATGTCCTTTTAACACGCTAAGTTGCTGCTGCGTCTCAATATCCCATAGGCGTATCGTATCGTCACTAGACCCACTATATAGCATGCCATTGTCTATTTTAAGGCAAGTAATAATACCTTCATGTCCGTGAAAAGCACCTTGGCTTTTTTTTGTTTGGATATTCCACAAGCGAATTGTTTCGTCACTAGAACCGCTAAAAATGCGACCATACTCAACTTTAAGGCAATTCACGCTAATTTTGTGCCCCTTCATGCTATTTTGTTGTTCTCCATTTTCTATGTTCCAAACGCCTATCGTGCCGTCCCTAAGAGTTCCACTATAAAGAGAACCATTTGCTATTTTTATGCACTTAACATACGAGCCCTGACTTTGGAAAGTAGAGAAGTTGTATTCCTTGTTCTCCATGTTTTGTTTTATTTTTACTACATTACGATATTTTGTTTTCCAATTATCAGAGTAAGAAGAGATTGAAGGACTCCCTGGTACCCCCATAGGCAGCCGACTTTGATGTTTATAAAATGGATTGGCTTGCATATGTTGAGAGGAAAAGTGATAGCTATAATCTTTTTTTAAGCGTTTGCTCCATAGATAAGGATCCTCACTCATTCTTTGAAAATATTTGCATACTTGCTGAAGCTGACATAATTCTTTCGCATTAAAGTAAGAAAAGAGATGTAAATGTAATTCCTCAGGCAAGGATAAAAAGGAAGAGAATGAAGGAGAAGAAGGAAGAAAAGTAGGGTACATAAGTTAATTTTTCCTAGGTTTAAAAATATATAAATATTTCTTTTGCTAAGCTCTTTATTAATTAACAGCTTTGAGCTTTTTTTTGCTTGATCGGTTTCTTTAAAAAGTTCGATGGTTTGATTAACAAAAAGTATCAGTTTAAATACGGCTCCTATTTTAACGCTTAAAAATTTTATTTGTCAAGTTTCTTAATAGCTTAATTGTAAAATCAAAAATATTAATTTGTACTCATGCTTGTTAAAATATATAGACTTAAATTAAGTGGTTTAATTTTATAAAAAAAGATCTAATGAATATTAATAACCTTTAGTAAGCAAGCGGTCAACCAATCAGGACATTCTGATAAAACTTATTTGATAAATACTTTGCTAAGCAATTTTCTCAAATAATCAGATGTATAAGTGGCACTGGATCTAGTATCGGCAATTCTTCGATATGAATCAACAGTTCTTAGTATTGTTTGCAGCTAAGCATTGGATTAAAGCCAGGTGTCAAGCGACATGATAAATTGACCTCCTGGCGACATGAACTTTTGACCCCCACCTCTGGCCGGCGACACCAACAATTGACCCCCAGCCGTAGCAAAATTTATCCCCTCCTCCACTAAAATTGGAGAATGTAAAAACTATGCAAGAATACAATTGTTCCTTGGATAATTTAAATCCTCAAGGGGAACTTATGAAACAACAAGAAGATGTGGAGTGTATGCTAACTTTGCATACACTGGGATGGGGCCACAAACGTATTGCTAAGGAACTTGGTATCAGTAAAAACACTGTAAAAAAATACCTGAAACAAAAAGGCTGGGTTCCTTATAAAAGTCCAAAACGAAAAAAAGTTACCTCTGGACTTGAAGATCGAATAAAGGAATACTTTTTTATACATAGAGGAAATGCAGACGTAGTTCGGCAAGAACTTCTAAAAAACCATTATCGCCATATTTCTCTTCGCACTATTGAACGAGCGGTAAAACCTTTTAGAGATGAGCTACAGGTAAAAGCTCAAGCCACCCTGAGATTTGAAACACCACCAGGAAAACAACTACAAATTGATTTTGGTTCCACTCGCCTATACATTCAAGATAAACTCACTCAAGTCTTCTTATTTGTTGCCACCCTTGGTTTTTCAAGAAGAATTTACGTTAAGCCTTTTTTACATGAACAACAATCGTCTTGGTTTAAAGGAATAGAGGAAGCCTTTTTCTATTTTGGCGGTACTACCGAAGAGGTGCTTGTAGATAATGCTAAAAGTTTAATAACTAAACATCATGCGCTTACTAGAGAAGTCCAATTTAATGAGCGTTTTACTGCTTTTGCAAATTACTGGAAATTTTGTCCTAAAGCCTGCGCTCCTTATCGTGCCAGAACAAAGGGTAAGGATGAAAGAGCTATAGGGTATGTTAAACACAATGCTATCGCAGGGCACAAGTTTGCTAGCTGGGAATCTTTCGAAAGTCATTTAGAGCATTGGATGCACAATATTTCTGATCAAAGGCTCCACGGTACTACGCGTAAAGTACCATTGAAAGTATTTGAAGAGATGGAAAAAGATGCTCTTCGCCCTTTAAAGGGAAAACCACCCTTCCTGCAGATTCGAGAACTTGACCGAATCGTTCATAAGGATGCTTGTGTGGAGATCGATACGAATAGATATAGTGTTCCTTGAAAGATAATTAAGGAACGGGTCTTTGTTCAGCTAATAGAAAATGAGGTTCGCATCTTCTATAAGCAAACTGAAATTGCTCGTCATGTAGAATGCAAAGAAAAATATCAAAATATTCTTAATCCCGAACATCTTAAAGGAATTGTAGGAACCTTTCGGCCAAAAGAGCATGAAGAGATTAAGTGTGTAGAAAATTTAAATTTTATGGATGCGGAGTTATCTAGACCTCTTGCGGACTACGAAAGGTTAGTAGGAGGTAGCTGGTCATGATAATAGAACAAGACAGGCTTGATTCTATGCTAACTCGGCTAAAGCTTCTAGCGATCAGAGATAGCTTAGATCATTTGCTCGATCAAGCTATTGAGCAAAAATTGACACTCAGAGAAAGTTTGCGATTGCTTGTTGAACATGAATTATCCTGTAAAGAGGAACAACGGATTAAAATGGCGATAAAGATTGCAAAATTTCCATGTGTTAGGACATTAGACCTCTTTCGAAATTCACGTATTTAATTCCCAGTTATAGATTGCTGCAATTAAGTTGAAATAAATATCCTTAAACTTTACCTCTTCCAAATTAATAAGCTTTGTTAAATAATCATTATTTAGCATTTGTTCACTCTCCTTTTTAGTTTGCAAACATTAGGATGTGACAAATGCTATTTTTATTTAACTACTTTTAGCATTAAAGAAATCTTTTACCACGTAAACCTCCGAAGAGCCACATTTTTGATGTTTTAATTTAGCTATTGAATCACTTGACTAATAAACTTTTTAAGTATTAAATTGTATACAATATTTAAACCGATGTTCTTTTCTATCAAAAAACCAAACTTTTAAAGACGCTAAGTAAGCATAACGACAACAAAGTGTTAATTAAAAATAAATTTTGTAAGAAAAACTTATATACTTTTTATAACCACTGGAAAAATTAACTCATGCACCCTACTTTTTCCCCTTCTTCTCCTTCATCCTTTTCCTTTTTTTCCTTACCTGAGGAATTGCATTTACATCTCTTTTCCTACTTTAATGCAAAAGAATTATGTCAGCTCCAGCGAGTCTGCAAATATTTTCAAAGAATGATCGAAGATCCTTATTTATGGAGCAAACGCTTAAAAAAAGATTATAGCTATCACTTTCTCTCTTACCAAAAGCAGGTCAATCCATTTTATAAAAATCAAGAGCGGTTGTCTATGGGAGCAGTAGAGGTTCCCTCGACCTCTTCTTACACAGATAATTGGAAAACAAAGTATCGTAATCTAGTAAAAATAAAAAAAAATATGGAGAAAGGGGAATATGCTTTTTCTACTTTACAAAGTCAGGGCTCGTGCATTAGGTGCTTAAAAATAGTAAATGGCTTGCTTTATAGTGGCTCTATTGACAGCACCATAACCATTTGGAATATAAGGAATCAAGAGCAGCAAACTATTCTGAAGGGGCACCAATCTAGCGTGAATTGCCTTAAAGTTGAGTATGGTCGCATTTTTAGCGGTTCTAGTGACAAGACAATTCGCCTGTGGAATATCCAAACAAAAAAAAGCCAAGGTACTTTTCATGGACATGAGAGTTTTATTGGTTGCCTCAAAGTTAACCAGGGTACGCTATATAGTGGGTCTAGTGACGATACGATACGCTTATGGGATATTGAGACGCAGCAGCAACTTAGCGTGTTAAAAGGACATACTGGTAGTGTTGAATGCTTAAAGCTAATTAACGGCCTGTTGTTTAGTGGTTCGGAAGATAAGACTATACGTTGTTGGGATATTAAGAGAGAAAAAGAGATTTGTTGCCTGCAGCACGACAACTGGGTGACTTCTATGAAAGTAATGCATGGCAAGCTTTTTTGTGGCTCAGGCTGTGAAGATACAAGAGTAAAAGTGTGGGACATAAAGAAGGGATTGGTAACATATTTACCTACGGAAAATGATTGGGGAATTACGGACGTAAAAAAATTAGGTAATAATATAATTACTAGCTCGAGAAGAGGTCCAATAAAAATATGGGATGCTAATACAGATCAATGTCTCCTTACTTTAAATGGGCATAGGGGAGGAGTTAATAATCTTCAAATTGCCTATGGAAAAATCATCAGCGCTTCTAAGGATAAAACTATACGAATCTGGGACCCTCTAAAATCACAATCCATGCTAGCCTTAAAAGAAAACACTGAAGTGGCAACCTGCCTTAAAGTAAGACATGGGAGAATATTCACCGGCCATGCCACTGGTGCTATTCGTGAATGGGATTTTAGAGATTCTATTCTGCAAGATGAAAGTCCTTCCCTTCTTCTTTAAATGTTTCCAACTTTTCTTCCCCTCCGCGATCCCCCATTCGGACCTTTAGAAAGTTCATATCAGCGAGAGCCTGCAGTTAAAATCCAAAATAATACGCTTTAAAAAAACTTAGTCTGCATACCCAACCCTCTGAAAGATGTCTCTCTGCTTAACGAAAGGAATTTTATATAGTATGGGGATACATAAGGAGTAGTTCAAGAGCGTATAAGCTATTGCGAATTATTTCCCAGGGAGTATGAAGACTTTCCCTTTAAATTTTTGGAGAGATCTGTGGCAAGAGCGGCTTTAAGATTTTCCAGTAAGCCTCTGTAAACTCTTCAAATCGTTCTTGCATAACTCCTCTCCTTCTTTAAGAAAAGAGCATATATAGCAATTTGAGTTTTTTAACATTATCGAGGTAAATCTACAGCTTTATAACCCAAAAAAATTTGTCATTCGATGCTCTATTAAGCTTTTCTAAATTCTGCGTTGCTTATTGATAGCCAATCATCATCTAGAAAATGCTATCTATTGCCTATAAGCTGCCTTGATAATCTCTAAAACTCATGATGCATAGTTAATTAATTAAAAGTCCCTTTGCCGGTTTTAGCTCCTCATCAAGGCGAGCTGCTTCTTCTATGGTCCTTTATGCTCCTCTTCCATTTCTTTTAGCAATTCAGCAAGGTAGGCTGCATCTTCTATCTCCTTTTTCTTTATAGCTTGCTGAGAAGGACGAGGAGGATTTCTCAAGTCAGATGTCTTATGGGTAACCGCTGGGGAAGGGCTTGCTCCTATACGTCTCTTCATAGTACGGTGTTTTCCTTTTTCCTTATAATGTGCATCATCATTAATTTCGGGAGGCTCTGAATAACCTAATACATTTCGTTGCCCTACTTTTTCCGTCCGTGCTATGAGGCTATTGTATTGGTGGACGCGAGTTATCATTGCATACCCTATCGAACCTTCTTTTATCCTATTGGCTGCAGCCGCTGCAGCAATCTCTTTTTCTACCTTAGCACGATCATTCTTCTGAACATGTTGACCCCACATACTATCTATTCTTCTTAATAAATCAGGGTTAGCCTCGGAGCCATGCTCTAAAATTTTAACATAAAATTTTATTTCCTCTAAAGAAGCTGTATCCTCTTCTCCTATTTTCTCTTCCGCAGCTTGTCGCAAAGCTGTCAAGCGCCTATTATCGAAAGAAGTTAATTCTTGGTCCGGCATACGTACCACTTCAATGGGCAGAGCAGGATCCCAACGATTTTTCTTAACAACTTTTTCTTTAAAATCTTCAATAGTTATTTTACCATTATCCATTACTGGGCTAACATATGGATGCGAAAAGCGAATGCTACCAGCTAAACGAAGAGAAAGAGCTTTAGTTGCAACTTCTTCTGCTCGGGCACCTACTTCTTTTGCTCCTACAAGCGGAGCATGCACATCTTGCCTGCTTTTTTTTGTGGGTCCAGGTAGCTCGCCTCCTTTAGTTTGTGTATGGCTAGGTTGGGGCTGATCCCATCGACTTCTTTTACTTTTCACATTTCGAGAATCACTTTGTTCTGTTACCGGTAAAGCCGATTGTGCTATGTGACTAGCTCGTTGGTCTGTTGAAGAAAGATCGATTGATCCCCGCCCACGAGCCTGCCCTTTTCCTTCCTTTCCTTCTAATTGCGTAGGCTTATTAGTAAGCTCATGGTTTTGCTCAGTACGAGGAGAATTCCATCCAGCATCCATTGTTACCCCCTTATAAAACAAACAACTAAAAACTACAACAACTACATTTTTATTATAATATAATAATTTTTATTAATTAAATAAAAATATATTAATTTTAATTTATTAATAAAAAAATACAACAATGATAAAAAATAAAATTTAACATATTAAGCAAACATATGTATGAAACTGCAGCCTAGTTAAATATATCGGCCAGTACATGGATGATTTATGTATAAACACTCATAGAACTTAGATAGCCCTTTGGATAAGAAAAGATATAAACTGCTTAGCATGCGCAGCATGTATTAGCGTCTACTAAGAAAAATTGGAAGAAATTTCCCTTGATAATTTAAATCCTCAAGGGGAACTTATGAAACAACAAGAAGATGTGGAGTGTATGCTAACCTTGCATACACTGGGATGGGGCCACAAACGTATAGCTAAGGAACTTGGTATCAGGAAAAACACTGTGAAAAAATACCTGAAACAAAAAGGCGGGGTTATCTAGACCTCTTGCGGACTACGAAAGGTTAGTGGGAGGTAGCTGGTCATGATAATAGAACAAAACAAGCTTGATTCCATGCTGGCTCGGCTAAAGCTTCTAGCGATCAGAGATAGCTTAGATCATTTGCTCGATCAAGCTATTGAGCAAAAATTGACACTCAGAGAAAGTTTGCGATTGCTTTTGGAACATAGGTAATCAAGAGCAACAAGCTAGCTTGAAAGGACACAGCTCCAGCGTGAATTGCCTTAAAATTGGGTATGGTCATATTTTTAGCGGCTCTAGTGATCAAACAATCCGCCTCTGGAATATTCAAACTAAAAAAAGCCAGGGTGTTTTATATGGACATAAAAGTTTTATTACTTGTCTTAAAATAGACAATGGCATGCTATATAGTGGGTCTAGTGACAATACGATACGCATTTGGGATATTGAGACTCAGCAGCAACTGAGTGTACTAAAAGGGCATACATATAGTATTGAATGTTTAAAACTAATTAACGGCCTGTTGTTTAGTGGTTCAAATGATAGAACTATAGGTTGTTGGGATATTAAAAGAGAAAAAGAGATTTATTGGCTGCAGCACGACAACTGGGTGACCTCTATGAAAATAGTGAATGGCAAACTTTTTAGTGGCTCAGTCTGTCAGAATACAAAGGTAAAAGTGTGGGATATAAAAAGGAGGCTGGTAACACATTTACCTACAGAAAATGATTGGGGAGTTACGGACCTAAAAAAAATAGGTAAAAACATAATTACTAGCTCGGGAGATGGCCCAATAAAAATATGGGATGCTAATACAGAGCAATGTCTCCTTACTTTAAACGGGCATACGGAAAGAGTTAGCCACCTTCAAATTGCCTATGGAAAAATCATCAGTGCTTCTGAGGATAAAACCATACGAATCTGGGATCCTCTAAAATCACAATCAATGGTGATCTTAAGAGAAAACACTGAAAAAACAACCTGCTTTAAAGTAGCACACGGAGGAATATTTACCGGCCATGCAACTGGCACTATCTATGAATGGGATTTTAGAGATTCTATTCTCCAAGATGAAAGCCCTTCCCTTCTTCTTTAAATATTTTCAACTTTTTTCCACTCCCCTTTAATTATACTGTCACGAGTAAATGGTAAGGAAAAAGGTGATGAACTACTTGTAAGAAGTTCAGAGAAATTGCATGAAAATATTATTTAGCATTTCCATCATGTATTCTCGATTCTTCCGGCTTTTGCTCTCTGCGTCTTAATTCTTAGCTTTTGTTTTTGGATCAGCTTATAGGAGATTCATTTCAGTGCGAGTTAAGTAATGACTTCCTGGATAGCGAATCTTTTTAAGCTTATCCTTTTGACATCCCGCTGCATCTGTGGTAACTGTAGCTCCTTGGATATCAAGCATATTCAATAACAAGGGGATTACAGTTGTTTTGTTTGATTTGGTGTCCGTAGCAAGCTGGCCGAGTATTAACTTATTCTCCGCTGCAGGGGCACTAACCATATGAATAGCTTTTTCTTTACGAGCTGTATCATGAGAACCTCTTAATGTTCTGCCATCTATAGCAATCACTCTATTAATGGCCTCTGCAATATTTTGTGCCCGTTGCATAAAATATCTTTCTATATTTTTAGTACCAGCTATTTCAAATATTAGTGGATTGCCATTACTATCTAATAAAAGAGGAGTAATTATGCCTTTATCCTTTTAATCTTAGTATAATAACTCACAGCCTCCTTTCCCCCCTGAAAAAACAACCTTTACAGTTAGCCTCTCTCCATTAATCATCCCAGCCACATCTGCGCATTCCTTGAATGCTGATAGCAAGGTGTCTAACGTTCTGTCTTCTTGCCACTTACTCAACTATCGATGAGGAGTACATCTTGATCCTCAGTTTGGTCCTTTTGAAAGATCACACCAACGAGCGCCGGTAATCAAACTCCAAAATAAGCTTTTATAAATCCTTCTCCAAAGGGGATGAAGCTTGCCCTTTAAGCTTTGTGGAGGGCCCGGTAGCAAAAGCGTCTGGGAGATTCTCCATTATGGATGCCTGTAAGGCCTTCAAATCGTCCTAGCATAAGTTTTCTGTTGCTTGGAAGAGAAAGTGCATAGTGCATAGATTTTAAGTTCTTAATATTGCGCTGGAAAGTTTCAATCTTTCACGCAGGAAGGATCTTTATTAAAACTATATTTAGCAAGCAGAAGATGCCTCTTTACTAGCTCCTATTTTGTTTTAGGTGAGATCTTCCCCCATGGAAAAGCCATCTCATGTTTTATAAAATATACTTGGTAATAAGCAAAATTTAGCTTTCGGAAGGGGTTTATCATCATAAAAAGACACAATATGCCACTTTGAGGTCAAGAGAGCTGATAAGTTAGAGTGTGATTTGGCTGTCCAAAATGCAAGCTCTCTTAGTTCCCTTTCATTTTTTCTTCCGAAATTTTACGCAGGCGGTCTTTTTCTTGCCGCGTTAAAGATTGTTCTCCAGAGCGGGAAATTTTGGCTAGCATCTCGTCAATAAATGCATCATCTCCTAGAGTAGCTTTCCCTGTTTTGATATCGACAATTTTACTCTTTTGGGGGGTGGAAAAAAAGTAGCGCTGAATTTTAGTGCGCACTTTGTAGCCCCAACCCATAAAAATTTTGTCTATGTTTTGCATGTATAGGTAAGGCGTCGGTTGTTGCCAAACAACTGCGCTATAAAGATAGCCGGACGCGATGCCTACCATATGGTAAAATAGGCTCACAAAATCTAGTGCCGATAAGGGGATGAGAAGAGAAAAAGCAATCACAGCAGCTAGAAGTGATTTAGCCTGAATGGGGATTAAAAAAAAGAGGAGAAGGGTGGTCTCTCGATGAAGCATGGCCCAGGCTACAAAGATGGCTAGCAGAGAGGGAGCCAAGCCTGCAATAATAAACATTTTATAAGGTGATAAGAGGGAAACAGTTGCTAAAGCTGCTAGGTTTGCGAGAATGCCGCTCATAAAATAAAGAAGTAGAAAAGATTTTTCTCCATAGGATTCAGCGAGTTGGGATCCAAAAAGCCAGAGCATATACATATTAAAGGTAAGGTTAATAAGTAAAAATAAATTAATGCCATTTGCATGTTTTTGAATAAAAAGAGATGTAATAAGTTGCCAATAATAGGAGTTAGCCATACCCCAGGGGGAGAGTCCTAAAATTTCTTGAGGTCCATATATTTTAAAGATAGCGATAAAAAGAGGTTCTAGTGCTGCGCTACATACAGTAACTATAGCTGTCATGCAAATTAGGATTTTAAGGCTTTTAGGAACCTTGTCGTAGTTTGAGAATAGAGAAGAATGATAAAACATAGTAAAAAATTGGGTGTTAAGTTTTGCAAATACGAATGTTTAGACATCTTAGAGTTAAGAAGCAAAAATTTCAATCAATTGCCTATCATTAAGTACAAAACCTGTTTAGCTTCACCCCGGTTTTCTACTCTGAAAATAAATGTGTTGAAAAACAGCGAAGAAAAGGCTTGTTTTTTTATTGAACACATTTTATCATTTTTTCGTAACTTAAGAAAATTAAATTTGTTAACCTTTTTGGGAGTTAATTCTGATGAAGAAAGATATTCATCCTAAATATCAAAAAATTTTGTTCGTTGATTCTTCGACAGGACATAAATTCGTATGTGGATCTACTTTACAGCCAAAGCAAATGGATAAATTTGAAGGCACTGAGTATCCTGTTTATCATTTATCAACCTCTTCGGCTTCTCACCCTTTCTTTACGGGTAGCAAAGCTTTAGTTGACTCTGAAGGCCGCGTTGATAAATTTAAAAAACGTTATGCTACTGCTCAAAGCAAAGTGAATAACGAAGAGCCTGAAGGAAAATTAGAAGAGCAGCCTAAAGAAAAAGAAGCAAAAAAAGATTCCAAAAAGAAAAAGAAATAATTCTTTAAATTCTACCTTATAAAGCTTTCCTCCACAACTTTGTTAGAGGAAAGCTTTGTAGACTTATCTCCCTCATCATGATTGAAAAAAAAGTCCAACAGCTCCTCCTCCGCTTAGCTGAAGTTGAAGCTATCTTAGGCCATCCTGAGATCTTTAATGATCAAAAAAAATATAAAGAACTGACGCGGGAGCATTCTTACTTAGCTGAGATTAAAGTTACCTGGGATGATCTTAAAAAAGCTGAACAAGAACTTTCCGACAATAGAGAACTTCTAAAAGCAGAGAGCGATCCTGAATTTTCTCATGTTTTACAAGAAGACATTCATCTACTTGAAAGCAAGCTTCCTGAGTTGCAAAAACATTTGGAAACACTTCTTGTACCTCCTGATCCTAATGATAATCGTCCTACCATCCTAGAGTTACGAGCGGGCACAGGAGGTGATGAGGCTGCTTTATTTGTGGGAGACTGCGTTCGCATGTATAAAATGTATGCTGACAATAAACAATGGAATTATGAATTATTATCTTGCACCCCTTCTGATATGGGTGGCTTTAAAGAATACGTTATGGTTCTATCCGGTCCAAACGTTTATCGGAATTTACGCTATGAAGGGGGAACTCATCGTGTTCAGCGGGTGCCTGCCACTGAAGCGCAGGGTAGAGTTCATACTTCTGCTATCACTGTAGCTGTACTTTTAGAACCCGATGAAGACTCAGATGTACAAATTGATGAAAAAGATTTACGCGTGGATACCTATAGATCTTCAGGAGCAGGAGGGCAGCACGTAAATACCACGGATAGTGCAGTGCGATTAACTCATATGCCCACAGGTCTTGTCGTTTATTGTCAGGAAGAACGCAGCCAGCATAAAAATAAAGAAAAAGCATTGCGTTTACTTAAAGCTAAAATTACTGAGATAGAGCAACAGAAAAAAGCTCAAGAGTTAGCTTCAAACCGTGCAGCTCAAGTAGGCAGTGGGGATCGCTCAGAACGTATTCGTACCTATAATTTTTCACAAAACCGCTTAACAGATCATCGTATCAATCTTACCAAATACAATTTGGATAAAATTATGGAAGGGGATATGGAAGATATAACCTCCGCATTAGTAGCTCACTATTATAAAGAAATGTTTGGAAGTTGAGAGAGCTTAATCCTGCATTTATTTTTTTTGCTGGCTCTTTAATTATTACTGTCAGTGAACAAGTTTTTTTTCATGTATGCTAAACTTGAAGAGCAAATAAGATAAAGAATGAGACTATCAGGCAGAAAGGATGTAAAAAATTCTTAAGCTTTCATGCAGGGGGTGCGATGCGGTTTTTTTTTATCTCCAATAGGCATTTTTTTTAAAGCTCTGCCCTTAATACAATAGATAAAGAGTAAAGGTTGAATACTGTTCAAGATATATTAAATTTATCAACTGGATATTTAGCACAAAAAGGAATCAAAAATCCTAAACTTCAAGCTGAATATCTATTATGTGATGCTTTACAACTCTCTCGTATACAGCTTTACCAGCAGTTTGATCGTCCTTTAGAAGAGCAGGAATTAAAAATTTGCCGAGAGCGCCTGGCTCGCAGGGCTAAAGGAGAACCTCTTGGCTACATTCATGGAAAAATGGATTTTTATGGATGCCAGATATCTGTTAATAAAGATGTCCTTATTCCTCGGCAAGAAACAGAAATTCTCGTTGATAAGATTGTTAAACAGCTCGAACAGGTTGAAGTATGCGGCCTGCATTTATGGGATGTATGTTGTGGATCTGGATGTATAGGAGTTTCATTGAAGAAAAAGTTTCCTCTTTTAGAAGTTACTTTGTCTGATATTTCTCCTCAAGCACTTGATCTTGCTAAAAAAAATGCAAAAGAAAATCAGGTAGAAGTGCATTTTTTACAGGGCGATTTATTAAAACCTTTTGAGGGCAAAAAGGTAGATTATCTAGTATGTAATCCTCCTTATATTGCCGAGTATGAGTTTGCAGGGTTAGACCATGAAGTGCGGGATTTCGAACCCCGCCTAGCTTTGATTGCGGGACCTTCTGGTTTAGAGATGTATCAGCGTTTAAGTGAGCAGATGAAGGCATGTCTTGCTCCTCTAGCAAAAGTGTGGCTTGAAATGGGAAGTAGCCAAGGGCCCTCTCTATGTAAACTATTTAGTCAATCTGGATGGAGAAATTATAGAGTTGATAAAGATTGGGCTGGTTTAGATCGATTCTTTTTCCTTGAAAATGAATAAGTTTTCAAGTATTGTCTCCACTGAAATTTTTAAGGATTTTCATGCTTGGTGCTCTAACTGAAAAAATGCGAGGTTTAGTTTCAAAACTGGCTGGTGCAAAAAAACTTACCGCAGAAAACATTTCTGACGCTGTTAGTGAAGTGCGTTTAGCCCTGCTTGAAGCGGATGTTAACTATGGAGTGGCTAAAACTCTTATTAAAAGGGTTAAAGAGAAAGCTTTAGGCGATGAGGTTATCAAAGCAGTTACTCCAGGCCAGCAGTTTATCAAAATTGTTCATGAAGAACTTGTTTCTTTGATGGGTGGGGGAGAAGCTGAGCTAAAGTTAGAAGGGAAGCCCGCTGTTATTATGTTATGTGGGCTTCAGGGAGCAGGCAAAACGACACATGCTGCTAAATTAGCACGCTATTTAAAGAAAAAAGGACTATGTAAAAAAACTTTATTAGCAGCTTGTGATTTACAAAGACCTGCAGCTATTGAACAATTATTGACGTTGGGACAGCAAATTGAAATCCCTGTCTTTAACCTTCCTGAGGAAAAAGATCCTATAAAAGTGGCTCGACATGCATTAGAAAAAGCTAAAAAAGAAGAATTTGATGTTTTGATTGTAGATACAGCAGGGCGACTGCATATTGATGAAGAACTTATGCTGCAGTTAGAAGAAATCAAAAAAGTTCTGCAGCCTTCAGAAATTATATTTGTTGCCAATGCAACGACGGGACAAGATGCTGTTAACAGTGCCGCAGAATTTAACAAACGTATGGCTATAACTGGTTCAATTTTGACCATGTTGGATGGAAACGCTCGCGGAGGGGCAGCCATATCGATACGAGAAGTGACAGGCGCACCTTTAAAATTTGAAGGGATAGGCGAAAAAGTTGAGGATCTTCAAGTTTTTAATCCCTCGTCTATGGCTCATCGTATTTTAGGTATGGGTGATACCATTAATTTGGTAAAGAAAGCTCAAGAGCATATAAGTGAAGAAGATGCCAAAAACTTAGAACAAAAAATACGTTCAGCTACGTTTACTTATGAAGATTATCTTAAGCAAATTCAAGCGGTAAAAAAAATGGGTTCTCTGAAAAGCCTTTTAGGAATGCTGCCCGGCATGAGTGCGCTTAAATCTTTAGAAATTGATGAAAAAGAGTTCTTTAAAATAGAGGCTATTATATTATCTATGACTCCTCAGGAAAGAGCAGAAAGTGAAGAGCTTTCCGTCTCCAGGCGCAAAAGAATAGCAAAAGGAAGTGGGACAGAGATGGAAGATATCAATAAGCTAGTTAAATCATTTAAACAAGCAAAGCAGTTCTTTAAGAATATGCCTAATATAAAAAATTTAGAAAAAATGATGGGAGGATCCCTATGGCGTTAAAAATTAGATTGCGACAGCAAGGCCGTCACAATCGTCCATTCTACCGTTTGGTGGTGGCTGATGGCCGCTCGCCACGTGATGGAAAATATGTTGAAGCAATCGGTTGGTACAATCCGTTTGCTACACAGGTAGAGCAAGAATTTTCTTTAGATGCAGAACGTGCACAACATTGGCTCAGCCAAGGTGCTGTCTTAACCGATTCTGCAGAAGCTTTAATTAAAAAAAGCGCCCCTAGCCTTGTACGTGGTTTGGTGGATAAGAAACTAGCATTACGAGCAAAATATGCTGTTAAACGTAAGGCTCGTAAAAAAGTGAGCACTTAAAAACTTACACCAATGCTGATTGATATCTTATCGCTATTTCCCAACTATTTTAAAGGGCCGTTTGATGAAAGCATTATCATGCAGGCCAGGAAAAAGGGCCTTTTAGATATCAATCTCATTGATATACGTACTTTTGCAGACAATCGCTATTATAAAGTTGATGACAGACCTTATGGGGGTGGACCTGGAATGGTCATGATGCCCCAACCTGTGCTTAGTGCCATCCATAGTGTTAAAAAGCCTGGCGCTAAAGTGATTTATATGTCGCCCCAAGGGCCCCTCCTCAAGGCAGATAAATGTAGAGAATTAGCTCAACAAGATCACCTTATTCTGTTATGTGGGCATTATGAAGGCATTGATGAGCGTATTTTAGATGAGGTAGATGAAGAGATTAGCATTGGAGACTATGTATTAACGAATGGGTGTTTAAGTGCCATAGTTCTTGTTGATGCACTCGTTAGGTTTGTACCTGGTGTACTGGGGCATGAAAGTGCGGCCGCCGA
Organism: Neochlamydia sp. EPS4; assembly: GCF_000813665.1. NCBI lineage: Bacteria > Pseudomonadati > Chlamydiota > Chlamydiia > Parachlamydiales > Parachlamydiaceae > Neochlamydia > Neochlamydia sp. EPS4. The sequence goes on from NZ_JSDQ01000059.1 coordinate 29,884, forward strand.
AGATTCGTTTGAAAATGGATTATTAGAGTGCCCTCATTACACTCGGCCAGAGAGCTATGAAGGTAAAGCAGTCCCCGAAATTCTATTAAGTGGGGACCATAAAAAGATCGCCGAATGGCGTCGTAAAAAATCGTTAGAAAAAACTCAACGTGTACGACCCGATTTATGGCAAAAGTTAAATATAAATCTTGAGGAGTAGAAAAAATGAGAAAACATGCTTTGGTCGAAATGATCCAAAACGAACAGCTTAAAAAAGATATTCCCAATTTTAGAATTGGCGATACTATCCGTGTGCATACTCGTATTATTGAAGGTCAGAAAGAGCGTATTCAGGTGTTTACAGGTACAGTGATTGCCCGTAAAGGTTCAGGGCTTTCCGAAACATTTTCTTTACATCGAGTAGCCTATGGAGAAGGTATGGAGCGTCTATTCCCTTTACATAGCCCGCGCATAGCAAAAATTGAAGTCATAAAAGAAGGTCAAGTGCGCCGTGCTAAATTATACTATCTTAGAGGAACTTCAGGAAAAGCTTCTAAAGTTAAAGGTCGCGTAGGCTTTAATCGCAAAAGCGCTGCAGTTGAAAAAGAGCCTGTAGCTGCAAATGTTGCTAACGAAAGCTAAAATGGCTCAATGTCAGAGTTAAAGAAAATTGGCAAGCGTGAAACTAAGCGCTTGCTTAGCCTCACTATATTTGAAGAAGAAGCCAGGCAACAAGGTTATCAGATTATTGCAGGCATCGATGAAGCAGGGCGAGGCCCTCTAGCAGGACCTGTAGTTGCAGCAGCTTGCATCATTCCTGTAGGCCTTTTAATTCCCGAAGTTAACGACAGCAAGCAATTATCCAGCGATAAACGTACGGAATTGTATAATATTCTTACCCGCCATGACGATATTCATTATGGAATAGGGGTAATTGATTCTCCTGCTATCGATAAAATCAATATTTATCAGGCCACTATAGCAGCTATGCTTATGGCTGTTGCGCAGTTAAGCTTAGAGCCTCATTTTTTGCTTGTAGATGGTTTAAAGCTTCCGCATCCTAGCATTCCTACTCAAAAGATCATTAAAGGGGATACTAAATCGCAATCTATTGCAGCTGCCTCTATTATTGCCAAAGTAACTCGCGATCGTCTCATGATTGAGTATCATCAACAATGGCCTCTTTATGGTTTCGATCAACATAAAGGGTATGGAACGGCCAAGCATTTAGAAGCACTTAAGGTGCATGGAGTATGCCCGATCCATCGCCAAAGTTTTGGGCCAGTTAAGCATCAACTTGGCATAAAAAATGCTCCATTCTCTTTAACTTTCTAATTAGTTTTTCCCTAGGTAGCTGAGTTTCATTACAATCTTAATATAATATTTATAAATTAGTTGTATTTGAAAGTTAATATATGTATATGATAATTTAAGGTTAAAAATTAAGGTATAAGCATGAAAATAAATTCGCAAGACTTGTTTAACGACATTAATGCCCTTCGTTTATATGAAGTGGCAGTGAGCATATCACGTGAAAATGGAAAAAAAAGCTATACGATCAAAAGAGTGAAGCTAAATCAGCACGACAGTATAGAAAGAATAGAAGCTTTAATTACTAAGCTTAATGAGGGTAAGATTTGGCTTAAAGTCGGCAAACGTCGCGAAGGCACCGTAAAATATGTGGGTAAAGGATTGAAACCTAGCGAAATTGCAAGCATTATCTTAAAAAAGCAAGATAAAACCGATATCACACCGATAGAAATCTCCATCGATATCACTAAAGAAAATTTAGAAGATCAAGTAGAAGAGATGTCGCATCAAGATATTTCCTTATTAGAAAGGATAGCTAAAAGCCTTCAAACAACCTTTAAGCTTGACATCCAGAAAAAAGTGAATAGTCAAGCTCATATTATTAATCACCATGTAGCAAGCTCTTCTGTTAAATCAAAGCATGCATCAGCCCCTAAAGCAGCTATGCCTGAAGAGAAGAAAGCTACCTATCGCTCTCGGTCTCAAGAATCTAAGAAAGAGAAAAAAGTAGAAGAAGAAAAAACCATTGAAAAACAGCGTGGTCGAAAGCGTAAAGCGCTAACATTGGCTAAAGAGTTAGATGAAAAATCTGATAAGCGCCGTCTTAGAGCTATTAAATCCACGGAAAAGCAAAAAGAGATCCTGAAAGCTATGCCTTCTCCCAGAAAGGCTTCATAAAGCTTAATTTTGAAGATCGAGAAGCTCCTCAAATTACTTTCTAAATTTTTAAGCGGCGAGTAGTCAGGGAAATTGCATGAAGATTTAAGTTGACAAATAAGGAAATAGTTAAAAAAAGATCTTCACATGGTTTAAAAATGTTTCTCACCAAAAAATTTTAAACATGGAAGGTCATAATAATTGAAAAAGATATCGCTTTATTAATCTCTATTTTTTGTGATGTAGAGGCTTGTTGTAAACAATTTGAGCCTGAATGGCGCAAAATATTGGTTGAAAACCACCCAAAACCTTTAATTGGAAAGAACAATAAACCTTCATCCCAGAGGAATTAAATACTATGTCGGTTGGGAAGCCTATGACTTAGCTTCTTAAGCTCTGGTTCAAGCTCTTTAGCACGCCTGCAAATGCGTGTATAATAAGGAACAGGCAGTCTCAAAACGAGCAAGTAATCAGAGACAAGAGAAATCCTCGCAAAGTGCGAAGGGGCAAATGATAAATAGCCCTAATCATCAATGCGCATAAGAAAGCATTAGCGGAGTAAATTCTTAGGCGACTCTTCTTCCCGGCGCTTTTATTTTCCCTCCATCCTTTAATGGACTCCTCTGAGAACCATAAAGTTATGTTTCCTCTTTGCGCTAAAGCTTTGTTATGCTCGGACCAATTACGTATGCGGTGGTTAATCTTTTTTTCCATAGCTTGCCTATATTTTTGTCTTGGCAAACTAAATTTTATATCTCTTAAGCGTTAAAGAGCAATCTTATCGCATACGTTTCTTATCATTTACGCAAGAACGCCTTTTTCCTTTATCGCTTAATCTGAGTGACTTCATGGTGATCAGGATTTAGATTTAAATGCTAAGATTTATTCTGGACTTTAAAAGATAAATTTGATAATAGATGTTTAATCTATTATATCTAAATAAAGGGGGGAACATGCAAATAAGCACCTTGGCTAAACTATACATTTTTATTGATAGGCATGCAGATTATGTTCCCTTAGCAAGCACTGTAACAAGTTTAATAGACATTTTTCAAAAAGTGGCTATTCAGACTTTCAAACCCATAGAAAATCCATCAAGCCACTATTACTACAGTTATTTAAATAAAAAAAGCTTTAAACGCTGTAGCATTTTATTAATTCCTGTATTAGGAAACATAGTTGTAGCAATTCTAGATTTTGCTCAACAAAGATGCAAGGACCCTAGCTATGAGAGGCGAAACTCCCATAAAAACAGTATACATGCTAAAAATAGCAGCACCAAAAATTGCCAAAAGATAAAGACTAAAAACATTACACCCTTACCTATAAATTCCGCTAAAGAAAAAGTGTTATTCTCTAACCAAATCCAGGCCCCAGTAATAAGTAAGTTAGCCGATCAATTAGAGATGTTTATAGATAATGAAGGGATTCTTGATAGCAACTATTGTCAGCAACAAACATGTGATAAACTGAACCGCATTTTTGATAAGCAGCTTCATAAAATTAGAGAGTTAGAAAAAGAAGCTTTTACTATTTTAAAAACATCTAATGATAGTGAACAATATTCTGTATGTCTATCTTCCGCAGAAAAAGAAGTAGAAAGCATAAAAAATATTATAAGCGCCCTTCATAGAAAAAAAGCATCTAACTCAACCCATCATAAAGAGTTTAAAAAAACAGAAAAAACCCTTCAAGATATGCGTTCTTCCATCCCCTTAGGCAATAGCATAATTTTAAGAAAAGATGTAGAAATGATGCAAATCATTTCTTCAGTCCCTCAGGAAAAAACTTACATTTCTTCAGCTCATGGAACTTTCTATGAACCACAAATTAGCCTAGTAGCTTTAAGTGGATGGTTTCATAACTATATTATTGAGGAGTGTTATAAAGGAGTCAGTATAGCGCGTAAGATGGATTGTATGTATAGCCATCAGCTAAACACAATGTGTACAATCATAGGGCTCAAGAAGAAAAAAAATAAAGGAGAGGAAGAAGTAATTCAAAACCATTCTTCTTCTCGAAAGTCTATTAAAGGATCTACTTCAAAGGCAGATAAACAAGAGATGGAGCATCCGTCTATTAGTTGGCCCAAAGTTTCTATCAGTCGTGGCTCAGCTTGGGGTGGAAATATGCTTAGACATAGTAAAGAGAAAAGTTTAGAAGAAGTAAAAGCTTTACAAGAAAATGTTCTTGCAGAGATATCCAAGGAGCTACCCAAAATGCTAGCTCAGTGGAAGTATGAAAAATGGGAGATCGGTACTTCAGAAGACCTTATAATAAAGTATGGAGTTTCGCCTAATATAGCAAGAGAAGCTGATTATATTATATTATTTCATAAAAAATGTGAGTAATCGCCTGGTAAAGATAAATAGTTTTCTAAATATGTATCCTTAAAATAACATTTAGAGCCTTTGGTTAAAGAATGGAAGATAGCTATTCTTTAATCAAAGGAGTATACAGCGTGAATGCAACTAGGGATGGCAAAAAGTTTGTAAGATTATCTATAAAGCAGCCCTCCCCAAAAAATGTAATAAATAGGGCTTAATCTGATATTTGTAATAAAAATAAAGGAAACATAATTTAAAAGCCGCGAGACTTAAAGTCTTGTCGCTCATTAAAATTGGCAAGGCTGAAGTTGAAGCGAGCGGCTCTAAGACCAATAAGGAGTATCAAACGTCAAATTTAGTAACTCATCAAAAAGTTATAAAAAATAAACTTGGTGTTTTAAAGCTAGCTGAAACATTAGGAAATGTATCTTAAGGCGTGTAAGATGATGGGATATTCTACAGATAGCTTTTATAGATTCAAAGAACTTTATGAAACAGATGGAGAAGCAGCCCTTCAGGATATGACACGTAAAAAACCCTGTATAAAAAACAAGGTGGGCGAGTCTATCGAAAAAGCTGTTGTTGATTTTGCTCTTCAAAAGCCTGCTTATGGACAATTAAGAGTATGTAACGAGCTTAAAAAACAAGGGGTTTTCATTTTGCCAGGAGGTGTGCGCTCTGTTTGGCTACGATACAATCTTTAAGACTTTTCAAAAACGTTTCAAAGTATTGGAAGCTAAAATGGCTTTAGGAAGAAATGATATTAACAGAGGACCAACTAAAAGCTCTTGAAAAAGCCAAGGAAGAAAAAGAAGCACATGGCGAAATTGAAACTGAACATTCAGGCTACTTATTATCCCCGGATACCTATTACGTAGGCACTATTAAAGGTTTGGGACGCATTTATCAACAGACAGTGATCGATACCTATTCTAAGGTAGCTTTTGATTACACTTTCTGGATATCTAGACTGCGAAGAATAAATGATCAGCCATTAATCATTGATGGAAAGCAGCTAAAAGGAGTTTTTAGATAACAATAATATCACGCATATTGTCGAAATATTTGCCGCAGAAGGATGCTTAGTCATTGCGCCAGAAAAAGCACCTGATTATTTGAGGGGATTGCTAGGCAAGGTCTTTGTCAAATAATTTTCATCAGAACGCTCTGAGGATAAAGGCAATCTTCCAAATTTCTACATGCCAGAGATTAAGCTATATTTTTATGCAAATTTTTGATAAAATGCGCCCTTATTAATAAATTTAAGCTTTTTTAAATGTTAAGAAGTATGACGGCTTATGGCCGGGGTGCTATAGAGACAGCACTAGGAAGATTTACCGCAGAAATTCAATCGGTTAATCGTAAGCATTTAGAAATAAATGTATTACTCCCAAAAGAGTTAATGCGTTTTGATGCTGAAATAAAAAAATGGATTTCTGCACGAATAGGAAGAGGGCAGATAACTGTTAAGTTTTCCGTAGTGTTTAATCAGACGACTCCTTTAAATGTAGTAGCCAATCTCCCTTTAGCCCTAAAGATTCAAAAGGCTGCCGAGGATTTAGCTTTTACTTTAAAGCTTCCTGTAACGCACGAGCTAACCTTGAAAATGTTGGCTGAGCAACCTAGCATCTTGCTATTTGACGAGCAGATGGAGGATGAAGAGCTTTATCGAGAAGCTCTAAGTACAGCTTTTGAGAAAGCTATGCAAAGCTTTGTGGAAATGAAGCAACACGGAGGCCGCCCTATATTTATTGATATTTCTCAAGGCTTAGAGACTTTACATCAAGATATTGAGCAAATTGCCTACTATGCCCCTCAGGCGACTAAACGCTATCGAGAGAAGCTAGCCGAGCGTTTAAAAGAATTTTCTATAGGACCAAGGGAAGATGAAGAACGGCTTTTACGAGAGATAGGAATTTATGCAGAAAGGATTGACATCAGTGAAGAAATTACTCTTTTTCAAGCTCATCTTAAGCAATTTAAGGATGTCTTATCTTCGCAAAAGGAAGCTGTAGCGAAGAAGCTGGAGTTTATTCTTCAAGAGTTGAATAGAGAGATTAATACGATTGGAGCAAAATCTTCCGAACTAGAGGTTTCACGGCGGGTCGTAGAAATCAAAAGCCTACTGGAAAGGATCCGTGAGATTATTCAAAATGTCGAGTAGCAAGCAATATACAGGGCGAATATTTATTATTAGCGCTCCTACAGGCACAGGTAAAACGACTTTAGTTAAAAGACTGGTTCAAGAACTATCGAATGTAAAACCCAGTATTTCTTACACGACAAGAAAGCCTCGCGTGGGAGAGACAGATGGTGTAGACTACAATTTCATTGATAAAAATGATTTTGAAGCTAAGATTAAAGCAGGGGAGTTTCTGGAGTACGTAGAGCTTTATGGCTTCTATTATGGAACATCACGTGTTTGGATTGAAGAACAGCAGCAAAAAGGTTGCCATATTGTCCTGGTTATCGATACACAAGGCGGGCTTAAACTAAAAGATAAAATTCAAGGAACTTTTATTTTCTTAGCACCCCCTTCCCTCGAAGAGCTAAGAAAGCGCTTGCTAGCGCGTCAAACAGAATCTCTTAGCGTGATCGAAGAGCGTTTATCCTGTGTAAGCAGAGAAATAGAGCAAGGAAAGAAATATGACTACAAGATTATTAATGAGCAATTGGATGTAGCTTACGAAGCTTTAAAAAGTATAATTGTAGCTGAAATGCATCGCATATATTAAATTTACAGAAAGGGAAGTTTATAAATGATACAAAAAAATATCACCAATGAAGCCTTGAAAAAGAAATTTAAAAATCAGTTTGAGATGGTAGGCTATGCCATTTCTTTAGCTGAAAATATGATTTTAACGGGGCGAGATCCACGTGTAAAATCAGACACACAAAATAGAGCCTTACAGATCTTAGAAGAAATCGTTGCGGGCAAAGATCACCTTGAACCAGTCGCTCTTGAAAATAAGAAGCAGGAGGAGAAAGAGGTTACTCGGCATTATTTAGGAGAAAAAGACGCAGGAAGCTCTTCTAAAGGAGCTCCAGAGAGAAAAAGAGCTCGTAAAATTCTCGTCGATTAAGTGGCATGATGAGGAAAGAAAATGCTGGAGACCTATCCTACTGCTGATTATGCTTACATTGTTTATTTATGTGTAGCCATCTTATTGACTCTTATGTTTGCTGCAATAACTGGCATTATTGGATATAAAGTAATAAATCAAGCACCCAGCCAAAGTCCTTATGGGAAGATGCCTTTAAGACGTGCTTCAGATCTGTCTTACGAGAGCAAAGAGCGCGTTTTACGTTTTCTTTTTGAAATGCACCAATATGATAATCGCATGTTTAACTTAGAAAAAGCGGCTTTATGTAGAGAAACAAGGCGGGTTTTCTCTAATGCTATCACCTGGTATGGGGCAATTAAAGTGGATTGGAGCTTTCTTAACAAGCGTTATCCAGGCCATTATGTATCCTGGGGAAGCTTATCTATTTATCAACAAGAAGTTATTCGCTCAGCTCATTCTTCATTAGAGGGTTTTCAGACTGAATATTCTAGTCCCGAGGCTGCACCTAGTAAGGCGGAAAAGTTTTATACCCAAGCTGTTCCTGGCCCTTTATATGTGGATATGGAAAAGAAGATATTGTTAGGATGGAAAATCGTTCCTTTAACTAATCTAGAAGTATTAGTGGTTCAAAAACCAAAAAGTGCTTTCTGAATAGATGTACCCCTAGCTTGGAAAATTGACTGAATAGGAAATATTATAATCTCATGCAAAAAAAAATACTCATTACTTCTGCTCTCCCTTATGCTAATGGGCCGCTCCATTTTGGCCACATTGCTGGTGCTTATCTACCTGGAGATGTCTATGCGCGTTTTCAACGCCTAATGCAAAATGATGTTTTGTATGTGTGTGGTTCAGATGAGTATGGGATTGCTATCACGATCGGTGCTGAAAAAGCAGGCCGGTCTCCTAAAGAACATGTAGATATTTATCACACGATTAATCGAGAATTTTTCAAAAAATTAAATGTGTCTTTTGATAATTACTCCAGGACTACATGGGAAGGCCATCAGCCCTTAGTTCAACAGTATTTTTTAGACTTGCTGGCCAATGGATATATTGAAGAAAGAGTTACTGACCAGCTATATTCTGAAGCTGATAAGCGATTTTTAGCCGATCGATATGTCGTGGGAACTTGCCCTAAATGCGGATTTGCGCAGGCGCGAGGTGACGAATGTCCCAAATGTGGCGCTAGCTACGAAGCCACAGATCTTATTAATCCTCGTTCTCAGCTGTCAGAGGCACCTTTAGTCCTTCGCCCTACCAAGCATTGGTTTTTACTCCTTGATAAGTTTAAAGAGAGACTTTTGAGATGGATGGAGACCAAGCAGTGGAAGCCCAATGTTGTAAATTTTATCAAAAGCTATATAGAGGATTTACGCCCGCGTGCTATTACCCGCGATATGAGCTGGGGGATTCCTATTCCTTTACCTGAAGTGGAGCAAAAGGCTTTATATGTCTGGTTTGATGCTCCTATTGGATATATATCGGCAAGCGTAGAATGGGCTCAAAAAGAAGGCGATCCTGAATTATGGAAATCTTATTGGTGTGACCCTAATACTAAATTGGTTCATTTTCTGGGGAAGGATAATATCCCTTTTCATGCCGCTATATTTCCCGCTATGACCATGGGGCAAAATCAACCTTTTAAACTAGTCGATGAACTCCCAGCCAATGAATTTTTAAATTTAGAGGGGAGGCAGTTTAGCAAATCGGATGGATGGTTTATTGATTTGGAAGAATTTTTTCATCATTATACGACAGATCAAATTCGTTATACTCTAGCTGCTAATGCTCCTGAAACATCCGATGCGGAATTTACCTGGAAAGATTTTCAGTCGCGCTGCAATACGGATCTGCTAGGTAAGTATGGAAATTTGGTCAATCGTGTTTTAGTATTTGCTAAAAATCATTGCGAAGGGCAGATGCCTGCCGTGCAAGCTTTAGAGCCAATTGATGAAGAATTTTTACTTAATATTAATAAACTTGCCAATGAAGCCGCTTGCTGCTATGAAACCTTTAAAGTTCGCCGGGCTAGCCAATTAATTATGGAATTAGCCCAGCTAGGAAATGTCTATTTCGATGCTAAAAAACCTTGGAAGGAAGCAAAAAATCCTGATAGTAAGCATGCGGTAGCTACTACTATCGCCTGCTGTTTAGAGTGTCTAAAATGCTTAGCACTTATTTCTTCTCCTATCATTCCCGAGTCAGCCGATAAAGTGTGGAAGCTTCTAGGCTATGTTTCTCAATTAGAGAAGGGGAATTGGGTTCAAATTTTAAATACATCTATTCCTGCTCATCAGCAACTTCAGACGCCACAGATACTATTTAAAAAAGTAGAAGATGAACAGATTGAGAAGGAGCTCAATCATCTTCAGGCGCTAGCTGAGCAAGCAAAGAAAGATCATCCTTCTCAGATGGTTTACGCTCCTTTAAAAGAAATGGTAGAGATTGAAGCGCTGCAGAAGTTAGATTTACGCGTAGGAGTAATCAAAGATGCAAAGAGCCTGCCTAAAAGTAAAAAATTATTGTTGCTAGAAGTAGATCTTGGCTTTGAGACTCGCTCGATAGTTTCAGGGATCAGCCAACAATATCAACCGCAAGCATTAATTGGGAAGAAAGTTATCGTAGTGGCTAATTTAAAGCCTGCCACTTTAATGGGAAATATTAGCCAAGGAATGCTTTTAGCAGCCTCTGATGAGAAAAAACTAGAACTTCTTTCTATTCAAGATATTTCACCTGGTGCGGTTGTTAGCTAGGCTCTCCTTTTAAATTTAAAAGGCGATGGTTAACTGGTTGTAGATAAATCAGGCATGGTATCTTTTTGAAAGGCTTTTTTTAGGTAAACATCTACTTAATAAAAAACCTACTTTCAAGAAAAGAGCCAGATTTTAAAAATTTTTTAGATTGTACCCTTCGAGTTTAAAAAGGATTATTCTAACCGCATGGCTAAGGAGAAACTTAAAATTTTTTCGCTTTTTTAAAAGCTAGGAATTTTTATTTTGTTTTTTACCTAATGGGTGGGCTCCGCATAAAAAAGAACACCATCATGCTTAAAAAATAGCACTATAAACTTCTCATGAGTAACTTGCAAAAGTCGTGCGGGTAGCTTTGCTTGCTTTTAAGCTAAAGCTAACTATTAAAAATGAGTAAGACTGATAAAAGGTGGTAAATCTTTTTCTCTGGATTTAAAGCAATTGATGAACAACTGCCTACTCAATCTAAGAGAAGAAGCTGGGAGGAGAATAAGGGGACATATAAATATTAAAAAATTACAAGGAGTGTAAGTTTGTAGAATAACTTTAACTTACACTCTTTTTTTTAAACTGTGTGACCTTGAGCTCTTAAGCGGCGTATAATCGTACTGACACCCACCTTATCAATAGTTCTTAAAGCTTGTGTAGATAAGCGTAAAGTCACAAAGCGTTTTTCATCGCCGAACCATATACGTTTAGAAACAAGATTGGGCTGAAAACGTCGCTTAGTTTTACCAGTAACCTTAAGACCAATCCCTTTTTTCTTTTTAGCAATCCCTCTGATTGTGTACTTATAACCACGGGCGGGTTTTTTTCCTGTAACAGTACAGATTTTTGACATAACTGTAACTCCGATGAAGCGTAATTATTTGAAAAGGGGATATTAGCATTTATAGGGGTTATAAGCAAGGAAAAATATAATAAAGGAGACCCTAGAAAATACAATTAGAAATTTCAGTCGATAGGAAGCCACTTTTCTTGAATATTAAAGCGCTTATCGCTCTGCTTTTTTCTTTCTTTTTCTACCATTTCTTCGTTGTTCACTTCTTTTATAGTTTGTGCAAATGCTCTTTTGTAGGCCTCAATTTTATCTAGCAACTTTAATACGTTTCCCCATTCTTCTGCATTCAGCTTCAAAGGATGTTCTAACATTTTTTTTATATGGGAAAGATTAGTACCTAGTTTTAGATAAATACGTTCATCATTTTTATGAAGACGTTTAAGTTCAGAGATCATATAGATAGCAGTTTTTCTTTTATTAATACGGGTTTCATCTAACGCTCTTTTTTCGTTAATATCCTTGGAGGTAGAGTCGATGATTTTTTTTATGTTTAATTTGTCAAGCCCTTGGATTAAAGACTCTTCCACTTTAGTAAAATTAGTTTTAGGCATAAGACCACTCATTTTTTGTTATGACTTGCTAGCTTTATCTTATCATTAAAATTTATATTTGACAAACTTACATTCTTGTAATATATCTCGCCTAGATAAAGTCTAATCTTTACAAGGCATATCTCATTATCCTACCAACCTATTAAACAATGCGAGTTTTTGAATGGAAGAAATGACAGTCGATTTAGTGGTCATCGGCGCAGGCCCAGCAGGACAAAAAGCAGCAATTCAAGGAGCCAAATTAGGTAAAAAAGTAATTGTAATTGATAAATTACCCGAACCGGGAGGAAACTGTCTGTATTCAGGTACCATTCCTTCTAAATCTCTTAGGGAAGCAATTATTGATTTAACCCGCTTTTATGAGAGGGGATTTAATAGCGGGGAATTTGCCTTACAAGAGGTTTCTATTCCTCAACTGAACCAACGGCTACATAAAGTGATTGAAGAAGAAAGAAGCACTGTTTATCGGCAATTAAGAAAAAATGGTATTCGTCTAATTTATGGAACAGCACGTTTTGAAAATCCTCGCATGTTGATTGTTATGGATGATGATTATCGGCTACTTTATCAAATTAACACTGAGTTTGTTGTTATCGCTACCGGCTCCAAGCCCAGAAATCCTAATAATATACCTTTCGATAACGATGTTATTTTTGACTCAACGCGTCTTTTAGGGATAGAAAAAGTTCCTTCCAGTCTCATTGTATTAGGAGGAGGAATTATTGGCTCAGAATATGCAAGCTTTTTCGCTGCTTTAGGAACCGAGGTTACAGTCATTGATAAAAAAGACCATATCTTACCTTCTTTAGATCCCGAAATTGGCATTATTTTACAAACTTGCTTGAAGGACTTGGGATTACGTTTTCTAGGAAATAAAGAGGCTGCTCAAATTGCTCGTATTAATGATAAAGCTTATGTAAAATGCAAGGATGGTACCGAGATATCAGCAGATGCCCTACTGTTTGCGCTAGGACGGAGCGCCTATGTCGATGGCTTACATATTGAAAACGCGGGCTTAAGCGTTAATAACAAAGGATATATTCCTGTCAATGCGCTATTTCAGACAGAACGACCTAATATTTATGCCGTAGGAGATGTGATTGGCGGGCCTTGCTTAGCTTCAACTAGTATGGAGCAAGGACGTCTAGCAGCGCGCCATGCTTTTGGTGTGCATCATCGTTTATTTCCTAATCTTTACCCTATCGGTATTTATACTATACCTGAAATTTCAAGTTGCGGCTATAATGAAGATGAGTTGCGAGAGATGGGCTTTCGCTATGAAGTAGGAAGAGCTTATTATTATGAGATCGCCCGCAGCCATATTGTAGGAAGTAATACCGGAATGTTTAAAATCCTTTTTCATGCCGAGACACTAGAAATCTTGGGTGTCCATATTATTGGACGAAGTGCTACAGAAGTTATCCACATTGGGCAAGTGGCCATGAGCTTTAATGCAAAAATAGATTATTTTATTGATCAGGTCTTTAATTACCCTACTTATGCGGAAGGCTATCGCATTGCTGCTCTCAATGGATTTAATAAAATTAGTTATAAAAAGTATGTCGATGTCAAACAATAAAGAGAAATCAGATAGAAGAGGAGAAGCTAGGGATAGCGAGCCTTTAAAAGAAGACAATGAGGGAAAGATTACCGAATATGTTTTTTTGGATATAAATTCTTCTTCAACAGAGGAGGCTGAAAAAGCTAGTTTCGACCCAGGTCAAAATCCGGGGGAGATATTTGAATCCGTTCAATCTTTGTCCCAAGGAAATTATCCTTCTTATCTAAGAATGTTAGCCTTTTTAGCCACATTAGTGATGGCGTTGGGCTCAATTTTAGCTTTAATCATGACATTGGGCATAGGGACAATTTCATTGATATTGTTACGTCAATCTGTTGGAGTGAATAAACAAGCCTCTTTTGCCTGGAGATGTTTTAAGAAAATGCTAGTCTTTACGCTAGGCTGTTTTGTGGGCATTTTCCATCTCAGTTACGGGATAGGGCTGATATTAATGTATTTTCTCCTTACTGGTGAATCTGTTAATAACCGCTGGATGCAAGAATTTACTAGGTACAGAGGACCTTAAGATTCTGGTGAGCAAAAGAGTTCAAAGGTCGGTGTTTGACCTTGGCTCTTTTTCTTAAGGTTTAGGACCTTCTTTTATTCTAAACGCAATCTTGTCTTTTTCCATATATAATTCAATAGAACTTTTCGAAGGAATCCTGCCCTCAAGAATAGCTTTAGAAAGCATGTTGATCACTTCTGTTTGAATATAGCGTTTTAAGGGTCTTGCCCCAAATAAAGGATCATAACCTTCGCGAGAAAGATGACTTAAAACTTCTGGAGTCCATTCTAAATTAACATCTCGGTCTTTTAAACGTTTAGCGAGCTGTTTAAGCTGAAGAGCGACAATTTTTTCCATGTCTTTTTCTTGCAAAGGCAGAAAGGGAAGGATATCATCTAAGCGGTTAATAAATTCTGGTCGAAAATAAGTTTTTATTACAGGCTGTAAAATAGATAAAATTTGCTCTTTAGATAAGCCCGTTTGATTTTTCTCAAGCTTTTCTAATAGCAAATCCGAGCCAATGTTGGAAGTCATAATAAAAATAGCATTTTTACAGTTAATTGTTCTTCCTTTACTATCTGTAATGCGGCCCTCATCAAAGATTTGCAAAAGAAGGTTAAAGACATCAGAATGGGCTTTTTCAATCTCATCAAATAAAACCACTGCGTAAGGACGCCTTCGTATAGCTTCTGTTAATTGTCCTCCTTCCTCATATCCCACATAGCCAGGAGGAGAGCCTATCATTCTAGCTATGCTATGCTTCTCCATATATTCAGACATGTCCAAGCGAATAATAGCATCTTCTTGATCAAAAAGTTGTTCAGCAAGCGCTTTAGCCAACTCAGTTTTTCCTACCCCTGTAGGACCTAGGAATAGAAATACACCTACAGGGCGCCCTGGATCACTTAAGCCTGAGCGAGAACGTCGGATAGCTTCGCTGACGGCAGTGACGGCAAGCTCTTGACCTACGACGCGCTTTGCTAGCACTTCTTCTAATTTAAGAAGCTTTTCGGCTTCTCCTTCTAACATTTTACTGACAGGAATACCGGTCCATTTTGAAACGATATGGGCGATTAAATTTTCATCTACCTCTTCCTGTAGTAAGCGAGCCACTTTTTCATTGAGCTTACTTTGAATAGCAGTAATTTCTGCCTCCACCTTAGGGAGCGTGCTATAACGTATTTCAGCTACTTTATTATAATCAGCTTTGCGTTCTAATTCTTCGGCATAAAATCGCAGCTGCTCAAGCTCATTTTTCTTCTTTTGTACTTCTTCTATAAGTTTCTTCTCATGATTCCATTGATCTCTTAAAACAGCTAACTCTTCTTTGATTTGAGCAATTCTAGCTTCAAGCTTATCAGCTTCCTCTTTAGAAGAAGGACTGTTTTCACGTCGCAAAGCTTCTTGTTCTACAATTAAGCTACTTAGCTCCCGTTCTTTACGATCAATAGGTAACGGCCGGCTTCCAATTTGCATGCGAATCATGCTAGCAGCTTCATCGATCAAATCGATAGCTTTATCAGGTAGGCGTCTATCAGTAATATAACGATAGGATAAGAACACTGCAGCATGAATAGCTGATTCAGTAATACGTACGCCATGAAAGATTTCAAAACGTTCGCGTAGACCTCTTAATATAGCTATAGAATCTTCTAAAGTAGGCTCTTGGACCATGACAGGCTGAAAGCGGCGTTCCAAGGCGGCATCCTTTTCAATATACTTTTGGTACTCATTAAGAGTTGTTGCTCCAATGCAATGGAGAGTACCGCGCGCAAGAGCAGGTTTCAGTAGGTTAGCAGCATCCATCGACCCTTCTGTAGCACCTGCTCCCACCAGAGTGTGAACTTCATCAATGAATAAGATGATGCGCCCTTCACTATTTTCAATGTCAGTTAAAATGCCTTTTAAACGTTCTTCAAATTCACCTCGATACTTGGTACCCGCAATTAAACTACCCATATCGAGGGCTAACAACTGCTTATTCTTGAGGGATTCAGGCACATCTTGGGAAATAATTCTTTGAGCTAACCCTTCGGCTATAGCTGTTTTTCCAACTCCTGGGTCCCCAATCAGCATGGGATTGTTTTTAGTGCGGCGACTTAAGATTTGCATAGTACGTCGGATTTCTTCATCCCGGCCAATGACAGGGTCTAATTTGCCCTGGCTAGCAAGCTGAGTAAGATTTTTACAATATTTTTCCAAGGTTTGTAAACTTGCTTCTGCGTTAGGCGAATCCATATGTCTCGCTCCTCGAATTTTTTTAATTTGTTCCTCAACATTTTTCAAAGAAATGCCTGTAGCTTGTTTCCAAGGGTTAAAAGGTTCTCCACCATTTTTCCAGTAAGAAAGTAAAAAATGATCACTACTGGTATAAGTATCATTCATTTGCTTAGCTATGTTCTGAGCATCAGCAATGCGCATCTGTAAGTTACGGGCGGTTTGTGGAGGTTGAGGGGAGCCTGCATAAGTAGGCTGTTGCTCGATAGCACGCTGCACTTCTTCTATTAATACCTGCGGCTTTGTATTAAGAGTCGTAAGAATAGAAGTGAAATAACCTTGCGGATCATCTAAAAAAGCTTTAAGCAGATTATTTTCAGTGGCTTCTGTATTGTTATGTTGCTGAGCAATTTTGAAAGCTTCTTCTAACGCTTTTATGACGGCTTCTGTGAAATTTTGTGCCATTTCAACTCTCCGCTTGTAAGATAGGAAGTATCAATTTACGGATAACTTAGGCATTTGTCAATATGAAAAACATTTGCGTTTAAGACTTATTTCTCTTGATTTGCTATTTTTTTGTTAGCCCCTTTACATGAAAAGCAGGGGAGGATTGTATTTATCCCTTTAGTAATTTCCTTGGTTTGTTTCAAACGAGCAAAAAGCTTATGAGAAGCTATCTCTTTGTAAGAAAGAAAAAATCACTTCTAGTCGCTCTCTTAAGCAGATACCTAAAAACAGTAAGCGGCCACGAGATATAAAAGGGGGAGGCAAAATCTCTTTATTTTATAAAGGCTTTGTATGCTAATAGCCAATAAACTTTTAGCCTAAGTATGTTTCTTTGCTTTCGACCTGGTCCAAATGGCTAAACTCCCGGCATTAATTACAATAAAGTTTTTCCTCTCCTGGTTACTAAAGAGGATTTTTTAGGAAGAGATTTCGTACTTAAGCGATGACTTTAGCTTTTTGTAAGTTTATTTGCTTGTAGCTAGGGCAATAATTATCGGATCATTTTGAAACTCTTGGCTAGCATACCGAACGGCTGAAGCATTTTGTTGAACAGCGGTAAGCACCACCTCTCGATCGTTCTGAAGTTCTTGGCTAGCATAATCTAGCGCCAGACCATTTTGCCGTACAGCAGCAAGAACGAATTCTTTATGATTGCGAAACGTAGGAGTATACTTAAGGACCAAACCATCTTTCTGGACAAGTTCAAGGCACGCCTGATAAAACACTTTTCCAAACAGTGGAGCCTCGTTAGTATGCTCAAGATCCGAATGGTTTTGCTCTTTAGTGGTAAGATTTATTTTTATATCGTTGTCAAGTGGTAGATTGGCAGGGATAGATGGGCCATCATTATACTGGGTTGGCTCTATCCCGGTATTTTTATTGTAATTTTTTCTATGAGCAAAGTCATAAATTCCAACGATTATATTTCCTAATACAGGGAGCAACAAGATTATACAGCGCCCAAAGCTTTTTTGACTAAGGTGACTATAGTAGGAGCTTTTAGGCATACTCTCTTTTTGCTTGATAGGTAAAACAACAGCTTTTTGAAAGATATAGGCTAAATTAGTTAGAGTACTAACAAAAGGCAAATAGTCGCTCTTATTAACGATAAATCGGCAGGTGTTAGATAAAAAATTTGTTCGCATGGCAACCCTTTGCTTATCAATTTTTGTAGATTACATTTTAAAAATAATCCTATTTGAAATCAATAAAGCAGCTTAAGATATAAGCAGTTTAACTTACAGGAAAATTGTACAAAGATTTTATTAAGCATTTTTATCTTATAATTCCTATCTCAGTGGTTTGCTCTTTTATCTCTATCCCTGCTTTTGCCTTGGTATTTACTTTTAATAGATGGATTGTACGTTTTCTAAAAATAGATAATTGATTGGCTCTTCGGAGGTTTACGCGGTAAAAGGTTTATTTAACTATTTTTCTCCTTAGAGAAATGTTTTACCATCTAAATCTCCGAAGAGCCAATCATATTTCAATTTTTAAAGCTAATAATAAAAGAGTAAAAAGCTTTTAAGGGTTATCCTTATCCTCTTGAAGGATTGCTTGCAATATTAGGATTATCAAGATAGAATTCATGGCTTAAAGGAAATTTTATAGTGAGTATATTTCATGAAATACTGCGAATCCATTGCACAGCTGAAAAGACGCCCGACACGTGAGGTGATGGTTGGCCCTGTAGGAGTGGGGGGTAACAATCCTATTCGCATTCAGTCTATGACGACTTCCAATACACGAGATGTTGAAGCGACAACCCAGCAAATTATGCGTTTAGCCGATGCTGGTTGTGAAATTGCTCGCGTGACTGTACAGGGTATGAAAGAAGCTGACAGCTGCGAAGCCATAAAAAATGGCTTGCTTCAAAAAGGATATTCGATCCCGCTTGTGGCAGATATCCATTTTTTTCCTCCGGCTGCTATGCGGGTGATAGATTTCGTTGATAAGGTACGTATCAATCCGGGCAATTTTGTCGATAAAAGAGCAAGCTTTAAGGTGATCGATTATGATGACTATTCGTATGCTCAAGAATTACTGAAAATTGAAGAAAAATTTACCCCTTTAGTAGAAAAGTGTAAAAGCTTGAAGCGCGCCATGCGCATCGGAACTAACCATGGCTCTCTTTCCGATAGAATTATGAACCGGTATGGAGATACGCCTGCAGGAATGGTAGAGTCTGCTCTGGAGTTTGCACGAATCTGTCGCAAAAATGATTACCATGATTTTATATTTTCTATGAAATCTTCTAATCCTCAGGTCATGATTTTGGCTTATCGCTTACTTGTAGCAGAGATGTACAAATTAGGGTGGGACTATCCTTTACACCTAGGGGTTACAGAAGCTGGCGAAGGGGAAGATGGAAGGATAAAATCTGCCATGGGAATTGGGAGTTTACTGTTAGATGGGATTGGAGATACTATTCGGGTGTCTTTGACAGAGGATCCCTGGCATGAGATTGATCCTTGCAGACGTTTAATTAAATTTACTCAAGAATATTCTCAACAAAATGAGCTAATTTTTGAAGAGCGCTGTCGGGATTTCCAGAATATTGAAAGGCGTGCAATTACTTATCCAAAGCACATCGGCATGCATAAAGATGGCACAGTTTGGGTCTCTGCCTCTAAAAACAATCAAGAAGATGCCTTGTTTTATCAGCATCTAGGTTGTGAGGTACAATTGGGACGGCCTCAACCTAAAATCTCTTCAATAGATGGCCTTATTATTCCGGATGGCGACTTTTACAAGCAGGTGCTGCAACCTTTACAGGAAATAGGAATAAGCATTTTTTCTTCTCATTCTCAAGAAGGAGTAGTGCCTTTATTGAATCTGATAGAGGCTCGTCAATATGTTAATCAGCATAAGTTTTTGTTAAACTCTCAAACTTCTTGGGCACTCGCCCTTAGTGATGAATCTCCTGACGAATGGGAAGCTATTCCTTCTTTACAGCCTTCCTTGATTATATTTCGTCCCTCTTCTTCTCGCGTTTTTAAAGCACGACGCTTTTTTGATTGGCTAAAGCAAAACCAGATCGGTATTCCCGTCATCCTTAACTTTCAATATAGCGGCAGCCAAGAAGATCTGGTGATTCAAGCTTCAATGGAATATGGGGCTCTTTTTTGCGATGGACTTGGAGAAGGAATATGGTTGGAGGCCCCTTATGATATTAATTATTTGCGTCATTTAAGTTTTAGTATCTTGCAAGCGGCTCGTATGCGCATGGTTAAGACCGACTTTATCTCCTGTCCCAGCTGTGGCAGAACTTTATTCGATCTTCAGGAAGTGACTAAAAGGATACGTGAGCGAACTTCACATCTGCCGGGAGTCAAGATTGCTATTATGGGCTGCATTGTCAATGGCCCAGGGGAGATGGCTGATGCTGACTTCGGCTATGTAGGGTCTAAGGCAGGCATGATCGATCTATATGTAGGCAAAGAATGTGTCCAAAAAAATATTCCTTTCGCTGAAGCTGATGATAAGTTGGTGGAATTACTCAAATCATATGGCAAATGGCAAGAGCCCTGCTTAACATAACGGCAGGAAAACTTTCTTCGGCTCTATAAGTGATAAAAGCAGGTTGAGTGCGGTTATAACTAATGCAAAGAAATTGCAGAGATTTTGCCATAAGCTTTTGAAGCAGATCAAACATTTCCATGCTTACTTGGAACACCCTGCTATTCCTATGACCCATAATGCTGCTGAAGAATCTTTAAGAAATCTTGTCATTGTACGTAAGTTATGTCTAGGTAGCCTACCTATGGCAAAAGATGGAGGGAGGCGCTGCATAGCTATACCGAAACTCTTTATCGACAAGGAAAGTCTATTCTAGATTTTCTACCAGACGCTATCCATGCAGCTCGTACCAAGCAACCTATACCCTAGGATATCAAAAAAGCCTTTTATATCCCGTGATCGCTTACTAATGAACCACAACCCTCTTTTTTATTAGGGGAGCAGGAATTAAAGAGATTAACTTTATGCATCAGATAACAAATAATTCAGCTATCTCTGTATCTACTATTCTTCATGAAAGATACTCCCTGGAGTTAAGCCCATTTGAATCTTGGCCCGATGAATTGTTTCTTGCCATCCTACGTTATCTAAGTGCTGAGGAAATGCGCCAGCTAAGGCTAGTGTGTAAAAAGTTTACCCAATTATCTAGAGATGAGAGCCTTCTCGTATTTATCGATGAAAAAAAAGGCCCTAATGTTTCCACCCTGCAGTGGTTTTGCCGCCAGGGGCAGCTCAAACGAGTCACACAAATTATAGAAGCTAAAAATCCATCGATTCTTTGTGATTTCTTTAAGGAACAAAAGAGTTTTTTGAGTGAAGCCGTGCGTTCTCGTCAGGAAGAATTAGTGCATTACCTTCTCTCCAAAGGAGCAGATGCGCGAATAAGCGATTGTAACAGTAAAAGAGGCTCTACTCCTCTTCATCTAGCAACAAAGCGAGGTCTAATGGGGATTACGTCTCGCTTACTTGATTATGGGGCAAATATAAATGCCATAGATAAGAAATGGAAAACTCCTCTCCATTATACTATCGGTAAGAAACGGTTTTATCCTGAAATTATTAAGCTTCTATTAGCAAAAGGAGCTGACCTTCATGTAGCTGGAACTCTTCCTTTTATATATCACGCTATAGAAGAGGGTAACTTCCTTGCTACTAAAAAACTGCTTAAGCTAGATAAAAAGCGCCGGCAAGAGGGAGACTCCCCACTGTTAGACTCTTCTTTAGATGTAAAAGGTTTTGCCAAGCAAAAATGTAAATTTTTGCCAAATAAAAATTCTACCACTGAAAGAAAAGCTCGGTACGAAATCACGGTGTGTGTTAAGAAATATTTTAAGCATCTTCAAAAACTTGAAAAAAATCTTTAAAAAACAATATATGTAGTATTCCGAAAGACACCATATAATACCTTTTTGTGGAAGCGATAGTTCAACGCTATTAAGCGCTTCTTAAGGCTGTATGGAGGAATAGAATGTTTAAATTCATGATAGAAAAAATATATTAGAACTTGATTCGCCACATTTTTTATCTATAGGTAATAGACGTTGCCTTGAAGGGAAAATTTATAAGCTGTGTAAGAGTCCTTTGCCATTAAATTTATTTAAATTTTTAAAAATGAAGAGCTAACCTCCATCCTTGAGGTGATCAGTTTTCCTTTAGCTTTCAATAAGAGATGAGTGTTTATGCATAGTCCAAAAGATCTCCGGTTGCTTACAAAGATGATTGACATATCGGGAGCACACAAAAAGATAATCTGACAAGCGATTAAGATAAATGGTGACATTTTTTGAGATATCGGCTTTTCTGCTAAGAGGGATCACATCTCTTTCAGCGCGGCGGCAAATACTGCGTGCTAGATGTAAAAAAGCGCCGGCAGGATGGCCGCCAGGGAGGATGAAAGTATGAAGTTGGGGGAGTTGCTCTTCCATTAGATCAATCCATTTCTCTAAAAATCCAATGCCTTCCTGATCAAAACGTGTGCGCTCAACTTTACTTGCTGAAGCCTGACTGAGGGGAGTAGCGATGGCAGCTCCCAGATCAAACAAAGTATGTTGAATGGTTTCTAGTTGTTTTCTAGTTAGCTGTAATTGTGGATCATTAGGCAATAGGGAAAGAGCCGTTCCAATTGCTGAATTACATTCATCCACAGAGCCTAAAGCTTCGATGAAAGGATCATCTTTAAGCACACGCTGGCCAGAAAATAATGATGTTTCGCCCTTATCGCCGGTTTTAGTATAAATTTTAATCTTTGCCATAACTATTCCTTAGTGTAATTCCTATCATTTAAAGAGTTTAAAGCCTCTTTTACTTGTAGGCGATATTTATCAACAAGCTTTTTAAATTTCTTCTCATTAAGAGGAGAGGTAGGGAAAAGCATTTTTTGCAAGACCATTAATTTTCCTATAAATTCATGAGTGCGGTGCGGCACAAAAATAAGATGCTCATGCCAATGAGGTACAGTTTGCCCGGCATACTTTCCTGACTTATGAAAAATATAGACAATAGGATAGCCTCTTTGTTTATAATATAAAATAAGTTTAGAGGAAATCTCTTGAGCTTCTACATATTCTTCCAAGGTAAGTTCCATAAAATTTGTACGATGGGCTTTAGGGATAATTATAAAATGAAGTTTTTCTTCACCTATTCCTATGGGGGCATGATTGTAGAGTAGATGAGTATGTTTGCCTTCGTAGAGGAGTTGCTTGGCAATAATTTCTGGCTGGCAAAAGACATCTACCGGAGGGCAAAAGTTGTCTTCAGGAATAGGCCTATAACTTTTGGAAAAGAAAGGTAGATAGCCTTGGTATTTCCTTTTAATGGATTGACGTTCAGCTTTGGGAAGGCAGGGACTATCAAAGGTTAACTTTCCTAGCACTAAAAGCTGCTCAAATAAATTGTAATTTTTTTTTGTGTAAGGAATAATTTCCCAGAAAAAATTATCAGCATGCATACGTGGAGGAATGGTAGCAATAATCATAAAGTTATCGATAAATTCATTGTCTTTCCATAATTGAGCTGTATTCTCCAGAAGATGATAAGACTCAGCATGCTGTCTTTTAGTCCATTGAGAGAGACTTTTTTCGGGAAATATAGATTCTACTATCAAAGAGTTGGCTTGCAAGGGGCAAGAAGGTACGGCGATCTGGACCGTTTGACTACGATAAATAGTATTTTTGGGATAATGGAGAAACTGTTTGCGAGGAGCCAAGTAAAAAAAAGTCAAACCTGTCATGATGAGTATCAATAGAAGGGCGAGGGAGATCTTTTTTATCATCAGCTATAGCCTTTTAAGATGTAGGTTACGACTTCAAATGTCATCCATTCTTAATTTTATTACTTCTAAGAAAAAAGGATTTTGGCTAATAGAAGTAAATGTAGAATGCTTTTTCTTCATCTTGCTTCCACAAAGTAAGCATTAAAATTTTGCTAACTCATCTTTAAGCTATAAGATTGCTTTAACTTCTGTTAGCTTGCAAGCATGTATTGATTTTCTTTCAATCTAATCCGCAAGAAATTCAGGGCATAAGTAGGCAATTTTATATCTAAGCTCTTTTAAAGCAAGTGGAAAATGATTACGCCCATGTGCAATTTTTTCTGCTAATTTTAGATGATTCCATGCTTTATTATAATCCATTCTTTCTGCATAGAGTGCAGCCATGTAATAGTGGGTAGTAGGATCAAGGGGCTGAAGGGCATGATGTTTCTCCAATATTTCAAGTGCCTCTCCTTCGCGATGAAGCTGCAACCATGTGATAGCTAAAGCGGCCATTCCGGCTCGAAACTGAGGATATTTTTTTATTGCTTGGGCTAGTCGGCTTTGTTTTTCGAGGATGGAGGCAGCTGTTTCATCTACTCGCATAAATATGGCTTTTATTCCTTCTGCGTCTATGTTCCCTAAAAGATAATCCTCTGCTAAAGTACTGGAGCTAATCGTATAGGTAGGAATATAATTTTTAACTTCCTCTAGCAAAGCAATTGCCTTTTCGGGATTCCCTACAAATAAATAATTAAAGCCCAAAAGCTCTTTTAGCAAAATATCGTGAGGTAAATAGGGAAGGGCTTTTAAATAAATGGCTAAGGACTGCTCATATTTTTCTTCCTGTAAAAATACAGAAGCTTGGTTGATATAAGCAAAGCCAATAACTTCTTTAAGATCACGCAACTGCAGCTGGCATGTGTCGAGGCTCAAATACTCTTTACTTTCAAGATCAACTCCTCGCGCCGTTGTTTCGATGTTGATAGCTTTGTCACCTTGATGATAGCGGACGTAAATGTGGCCAGGTGGGGTAACCATCTCTAAAGGTAAACTAAGACGTTGGGCCAAGCTAAGGTAAAGAATAGAAACTCCTAAGCAGACTCCTTTTCTAGAATCAAGTACAGCGGGTAAAAATGTATAAATATCTATATCTTTAGCATATAAAGAGTGAGGGGGAAAACGAAACTCCATTTCGGTAAACACAAAATGATTAATCGCTTTGATTATTTGTTCAGGAGTAGCAGGGGTAGGAATTTGAGCTAATATTTGAAGAGCCATTAAATCTATCAGGGCTTCATAGCTATCAATTTGTAAAAGGGCTGCTGGTCCCTCACCTAGCTGCGATAAAAAGATCCCTCGTGCTAAATCAATCTCTTGAGAAGGCAAAGCGATAATATCTGCTTCTGAAGTGGCCTTATAGCCTTTTAGCCTTCTATTGCCTAGCTGGCTGCAGAGCTTATTTATCACCTTTAGCTCTGCCCCTGAAAGAGAAGGGAGCTCTTCATTAGGTTCTTTGTTAATTAAAGCAATGATCGTTTGAAGGATAGAATTCACATCGGGTAAAGAGGATAAAGAGACTTTTTCATTGCCCCTGTTTTTATTAAGAAGTTGCCATGCCTCATGGCAAGCTTTTTTGCCTTCTATGCTATGAGGATAAAGCTGATAGAAGGCAAGGTGTTCTGCAATGGAATGAGGATTTAAGCTACTGTAAAGTGCTTTAATCTTAGGGTGGCTAGGCTCTCTTGTTTCCCCCAAAGATGAATAGAAAAAAATAAAAAAGATAAAGAAAATCAAGCGCATTTTCATTTAATTGTTAACTTCAACTAAGCTCTTCATAAGAGCTATTAATTCGCTATTATGATAAATCTCTTCAAAACAAAGTCGATAGCGATAGGTCCAATTGGTATTGGATTGCCCCGACGGGTCATTAATGCGCTCATCGCTGAGCTCATCCCATGCCATATAGGGAAAAAGGGAAAAGTATTCATGGAGAAGATTAATATGAAAAAGGCTAGGAGAGCGATGGCTGTCTTTAAGGATGGCTAGATTTTTCTCAAATGATAAATCAGGCTCATACTTCCATCCCTTGGCTTGACATAGATAAAGGGCTTCCTCGGGATGGTTTTTCCACCACTGTTTTAATGTTTCTGAATCATGGGTAGAAACTGTAGTCATGCTTTCTGGCGGATAGGCATGGATATCAATAAAGCTTTTATCTCCTTCCCAATTTCTCTCCCATCGCATAACTTTTGTAGCGCAAATCCCTAAGTTTTTTAAGCATTCTCTCACCTTGGGAGGGACGGCCCCTAAGTCTTCGCCAATGGGTAGCATCGAGCAATTTTTTAGCATCATTGCCAGATTTTTTTTACCTAAAGGAGCCCATTGTGTTTCATCTTCAGGAAAAAACTTTCCCTGAACGCTAGCTTGACCTAACGGTATAGCCCATATACGAAAAAAGCCCACGATATGATCGATGCGAAAAATGTCATATAGGCGACCAGCCACCTTTAAACGCTCTTGCCACCAGGTATAATGGTCTTTTTCCATCTCCTCCCAATGGTAAAGAGGAAAGTGCCAATTTTGCCCTTCTTGACTATAGATATCTGGGGGAGCACCAGCATTTTGATCCATGATAAAAAGTTTGCGATGAAGCCATACATCGGCGCTTTCTCGGCTGATAAGGATAGGGATATCGCCTTTTAATAAGATGTTCTTAGATTGAGCATACTTTCGTACTTCTTCAAATTGTTTAAAACAAAGATATTGGAGGAATATATGATAGGAAATTTGGGTCTCATATTTTTTTTGCAGCCGCTCTATTTCTGCTGGGCAAGGATCTTGAAGTTCTGAAGGCCAGCTATCTAAAGGTTGCCACTTGCTAATTTCTTTTAATGCCTTAAAAAGAGCATAGCCCTGCAGCCAAGGATTTTCTTTAGTAAAATTTAGATAGCCTGGGGATTGAGAGTGATGGGCATAAGTATATTGATAGTAGAGCTGTAAAAAAAGATCGCGTTTAATATGTAGGGTAGGGTAATCCACACGCTGTTTTTTTGTGAGTAATTGCAATTCAGCAAGTAAGCCTGCTAAATCTTTATAAGTTTCTACACCGGGAAGGGAAGAAAGACTTATATGCAAAGGATTTAAAGCAAAAGCTGAAATAGAGCTATAGGGGCTAGGTTCGGGGCCCGTATCATTGAGGGGAAGAAGCTGGATCACATTAAAATTAACTTGATGGCACCAATCAATCACCCATTTTAAATCATGAAATTCGCCTATACCCCCACTATTCTTGGTATGTAAAGAAAATAGGGGAACATTAATTCCGTGGTGCTGTTTTATGCCTACCGCCTTCCAGCCGGGAGCTGAGGGAGTGGCCAAAAGCGAGTTACAAAGCTGGGGCGTTATCATTGTCATGCCTGCAGATTAATAGATAGTCTATATAAGAATAAATATAAAAAAATGACTAAATCATCCTAGCCATTAATTTTCAAAATAAGATAAGCAGCTTTATGCTTGCTTTTAGATTTTCTTGGCCAAAGGTCTCTTTGAAATGATTAAGAGAGCTTACCTGCCTGCCCTTAAAAAAATATCAGCCTATCAAGGCCGTATGCCAAAAAAGCTACCAGCTCCTTCTGGAGAAGTTAAGCTAGAAAAACCGATGGTGGGAATTTCTCCGTGGTTAAGAGCTTCTTTCCAAAGGGTAACTTTTTCTGATAAATTCTGCATAATTGTGTTCACTTGCTCTCCGGAGATTTCATCAAAAGGTAACATATCAAACAAAAAAAACATTTGAGTTTTTTTACTAAAAGCAAATATGCCTTCATGGGCTTTGCTTAGATGATTAAATTTAAGCGCTTCTCGAAAGATATTTTCACGAAAACGGCCGATAGGCAATTCAAGGATCTCGAAGGAAATGATCAGATAAGGCTGAGAGTTATGCTTCTGCAACACCACCTCATTATTGCCTTTTAAAAGAAGGGTAATATTATTATTGCCTGTAGGCTCTAAATGCGAAAGTTCAATTTTCTCTCCAAGATCTTTCAGAAGCGATTCTAGATTATGAGAAGGCATTAAAACCTCATTCATTATTAGGGTTAATATGTAGCTGCTGTTCTTCTTCTTGTTTAATTAGCTCTTCTTCTAATTGATCTTCTAAGTCGCTTAAGGCTTCAAGGATGGCACTAAACATTTCATCGCGATGTTGGACAGAGCGAAAGATATGATGGATAGAAACTTGTCTAACTGCATCACGCATCTGGTTGATCAAAGTAATTTTATCTTCTATTGTCTGTGCACCAGCTTTCACGGCTGCCTGGATGATTTTATCCGACGACAAAAATCTTTCTGCGGCCAAATATAAGAATTGCCTAGAAACTTCATGGGCAGTAAATTTTGCCATAGTCAATCGTGGTTAAAAATTCTAGCCAGCTCTAGCGGCTTTTGTAGTTTTGTTAGCGTTTCGAATTTCAAAATATCTATCAACGCCCATGATAGCTTGCAATTTTTTTAAAAGAGCCATCGTATTTTTCATGTGGGCCACGTCTTCTTTGTCATCTAGCTTCTTCAGCTTATTTATTTCTATCCCACATTTTTTTAAAAGGAAAGACTCAATTTTTTTTAAGTTTTTTCCATAGCCTTCATCTAACATTTTATAAATAGCTGTAGCTTCAATAGGGGTGGACATCAAATAATCTAATAATTTATTAAGATCCCCTCCTTGCACAATTTTTAAGGCAGCTTCGGTGGCTTCTTGTGTAGCCTTTTTGGCTTCCTTCTCGACCTTTTGCGCTACTTCCTGTTCACGTTTATCAATGATTTCATTGTTTAAATCTACCTGAGCAAACTGAAGAGTTTCTTTAAAATCCTCTAAGGTCACAGAAATAAGAAATTCTAATGCTAAGCTAGCTTCAATAGGATTGGGATATTCTTTTTGGATCATTTCCAAGATCTCTTGCTTACTCATGCCATCTTTAAGCTTTTCTGTTAAGGCGAGTAAGCCTGCAGGAGGAAATTGAGGGTTCCTTCTTGAAAATTCTTGAGCCCTTTCCTCTAACTCTTTAGGCGGCATTAGCTTTTTCTGCGCTAATTTGGCTTCCTTAGCTTTTTTTACACTAGAGGTGTGAGCTTTAATCTGACGATCTGAGCGGCGCAGCGCTGCCGCTAAGGGATTTTTTTCCTCCGATTGTTGCTCTTGCAATTCTGCTTTCTGCTCAGAAGCGATAATAGCAGCTTTTGCTACCAATTTATCGGATGCTTGATCCTCTTTCATTCCCATCAGAATTTGTTTTAATCCATCCGGGTTTTGTAAATGTCCAAGATCTACGACCATAGCTTACCTTCTTGTGAAACTTAACGTTAAAATTAGGCTATCCTATCTGTATTCTCCCTAAGGGTTGAAGACGAATATCAGAAACAATTTCTTGGTAGGAGACTACCGAAATATCAGAAAACTCCATTTCTACAAGTTTGCGAACGAAACGGCGAACGTCGATGGCTGTTAAGATAACGGGGGGCTGCCCGCCAGGAGGGGGAGGCGCCACGGTATTGCGGATGCTTTGTAGAATTAATTGAACAGAATCGGGGTCTAAAGCTAAATAGGAGCCGGCAGAAGTTTGTTTAATAGCACCGCGCACCATATCCTCAATCTCAGGGTCTAAGATATAAACTGAAAGAACAGATTGCCCTTGTGAATACTTAAAGCTAATGTAGCGTTTAAGGGAGGAACGTACATATTCTGTCAGTAAAACTGTATCTTTTTCTGTTTGGGCCCATTCACTTAAAGCTTCTAAAATTGTGCGTAAGTCTTTGATGGAGACCTGTTCTTGAATTAAACGTTTAAAGATATCGGTCATTTTCTGGAGCGGAATTAAACGGGTAACTTCTTTGACCAGATCAGGAAAAGACTTCTCTACAAACTCAATCATCGATTTTACTTCTTGGATGCCCACAAATTCATTAGCATAATGGCGAAAAAAGTAAGACACATGCAAAACCATCACCTCTAAGGCATTCCAATATTTGATACCTGCTTTATCTAAAAGCTCTTTGTTTTGTATATTTACCCACAAGGAAGGCATCCCTAATGAGTTCTTATAGCTTACGTAAGGAAGGTTGTAGCGCTTAAGATTTTCTTCACTTTCGTTTGTTAGCACGCTGTTTTCTAAAGCCCTTCCTCGGATAATAGGAACTTCATTCAGGTGAATGGAGTATTCATCGGATTCAAGGACAGGGGAGTCTGTACGTACGTGCACGCCAGGAAATCTCACTCCTAGATCTGCATAGAGAGCTTGACGCATCTTAGGAATCATTTGATCGACAAAACTTTGTCCTTTTTGGGCTTTTTGGATCTCTCCACTTAAATGTTTCCCACATTCTAGAATCACAGGAAGGGTGAGAGCATAATTATCAATGCCTCCACCTGCAATCACTTTATGGCCGGAAACAGAAGTGTCTATGCTAGGACTTGCTGCGGCTACTGAAGAAATAGTTCCTCCTCCCGCTGAGGTAAGGCCGCCCGCAGCTTCTCTTTTCTGTCTTGCTGCTGACATAAGAGAGTAGCCAATTAAACCCATTCCTGCAGAAAGTATTAAGAAGGGAGCGGCAGGAAATCCAGGCATAATGGCCATGCCCATTAAAAAG
This sequence comes from Neochlamydia sp. EPS4, assembly GCF_000813665.1. Taxonomy (NCBI): domain Bacteria; kingdom Pseudomonadati; phylum Chlamydiota; class Chlamydiia; order Parachlamydiales; family Parachlamydiaceae; genus Neochlamydia; species Neochlamydia sp. EPS4. The sequence continues at coordinate 59,788 of NZ_JSDQ01000059.1, forward strand.
GCTGCAGCAAGGAGCAGAGCTTTAGGCTGCTTTAAAATTTGCCCTGATATTTCAGCACCTAAGTTGGAATCGGAAGTTTCATTGGAAACGCGTGTAGTAACTAAACCTGCAGTAATAGTAATCAATAAAGAAGGAATCTGAGATACCAGACCATCACCGATCGATAAAACGCTATAGGTTTGGGCGGCATCCGCCATGGTCATTCCATTCATCGTATTACCGATAATAATTCCCCCTAAAATGTTAATGAGGGTAATTACAATGCCTGCAATCGCGTCACCTTTCACAAATTTCATTGCACCATCCATCGCACCATATAGCTGGCTCTCTTTTTGGATGGCTAGGCGTTTTTCACGGGCTTGGTTTTGGTCTAAAATGCCTGCCCTCATATCAGCATCGATACTCATTTGCTTACCGGGCATCGCATCCAAAGTAAAACGTGCGGCTACCTCTGCCACCCGTTCAGCACCTTTAGTGATTACAATAAATTGGACCAAGGTAATGATAAGAAATATAACTCCTCCCACTACAAAGTTGCCGCCGACAACAAAATTGCCGAAACCATAAATAATTTCGCCTGCATTAGCATGTAATAGAATTTGACGAGTGGAAGCAATATTTAAGCCTAGACGGTAAAGGGTAGTAATTAGCAGTAAAGAAGGAAAGATAGATAGATGCACAGCACTAGGGATATACATCCCCACCATTAAGAGAGCCACTGAGATCGCTAAGTTAAAGGCAATTAAGTAGTCAATGAGGTGAGGGGGTAGCTGAAGGATAATCATCATTAAAATACCGATGATCAAGCAAGCAAGGAATATGTCACTTGATCTTGAAATATTTTCAAGCGATCTTTCTCCTCCTAGGCGGGCAGTTATTCCGTCCAAAATTTTTCTAAAAAAGTTCATCTGTTACTTTTCCCCTATATAATCGTATTGAGCCTCAGTATTTAACGAGCTAACCCACCGTAGTATTTCTGCTAAGGCTTCATAGGTGTCTTCGGGGATATACTGATAAATTTCCCCAGATTCCCAGAGTCGATGGGCTAATTTAATATTCCGTAAGACCGGAACTTCGTATTCTTCGGCAAGTTTAATAATTCTTTCTGCTAGTAAATCTTTACCCATTACTAAGATGTAAGGAGCTGCGTCTATTTCTCGTTCGTATCCTATTGCTATGGCTAGGTGAGTAGGATTAGTGACCACTGCTTTGGCCTTTTTAACACCTGCTGCAGGTCCTTCTGAATAAGCAATCTCATGAGCAATTTGCTTTCGTTTACCTTTAATATGTGGGTCCCCTTCCGAGTTTTTATACTCTTGCTTAACCTCAAATTTTTCCATTTTCATTTCTTTAGCAAATGTTTTCTTCTGATAGATAAAATCGGCTACCGCGATGATAATAAAAAATAAGCCTATTTTAGCCACCACTTCCATTAAAAAAGCATCAAAAACCAACAAAGCAGATATCATCGGCATAGACACTGTTTTTATTAAAATGGGTAAACTCTTCATCATAACCTGGTAGATTAAGTAGCTAGCAATCAATAACTTTAATGTCGACTTTAACAATTCAATTAAAGTCTTAAGCTTAAACTTTGCTTTTAAGTTTTGTATCGGATTAAATTTTTTGGGGTCAAACTTAAATACTTCTATAGCAAAAACCGGGCCAACGGTTAAAAAATTGACGATAACGCCGACTACACATACGATAGCCATCAGAGGAATACTAGCTATAAAGATTACAATGGCTGATTGGTAATAGAGTTGAGGAATAGCTACCTCCAAGTTAGTGGTGGCTATCATGCGAAAAGTCCCTACCGTAAAATCCCCAAGTTGCTGATAAAGGGTTGAACTTAATGCTACGGCTGCATAAACCGAGACAATGAAGGTAAAAGCAGAAGGAAGGTCTTGAGATTTAGCTACCTGACCCTTCTTTTTTGCATCTCTTAATTTTTTTGGTGTTGCTTCTTCGGTTTTTTCGCCCATGGCCACAGCCTCTGCTTAGGAATAAATGGGCAAAAATAAAGAAATTTTATCAGTTATAATGAAAAATTTAAATATTTGCCCGTGCGCAAATGATGACAAGACATTCTTTCACTCTACAAGTCTAGTATAATTCTTTTCTTTCTGAATGGTCAAGGAGTTTTGGATGGCCCCTCTTTCCAAACGAGATGAAAATTAATTCTTCCAAAATTTATTTAAAGTTAACAAGCGTTAGGTAAGCTTTTTAGGGGGTGGATGACAAAATCGAAGGAGAAATTACAATAATTTAACAAAGAAATTAAAGTCAGGTTCTTAAAACTAGTTAGATTATAGCTAAAAATTTCATTAATTTCAACGAGCAAGCAACCCTTTAATTGTGGAAGACTTAAAGGTAATAGGGAAAATGATATCCACAAGCTTTTGCAAGAAAGTAATCTAAATATATTTTAAAATTTACAAAAAAGTTTTAATTCAAAAAATGATAATTTTTTAACTTTATTCTGCGCACCTAGAAGTGCTGTATGATAGGTTATCTCTATAATAAAAGGCTTGAGCTTAAAATCTTAAGCTAGGAGGTTTGAGTGTAAAGTTCCTTTAAGATAATTCAATAAACCAGAAAAGTTCTTTCATAAAGGTAGGAAATTTTATTAGGAAATAATAAGTGGAGGATATCTTTTAAAGGAACGAGAGCCTTTTGACTAAGAAACCAGTCTGTTATGGATATCGCCTTAATAAACCTAAAATTAAGATTAACCTCTAATTTTCGTAAGAAAACAGCAAGGAGTAATATTGTAATACTATTTTTTCCTATTCTATGACCTCCCCATGATTCTCTATTGTTTTTTTTACTATTTCATCCTATACTTTTGCCACTAATTACTATGAGGTATCTATATGGCAGCCGGCCGACTTTCTTGCGGTATTGTAGGTCTCCCAAATGTGGGAAAGTCTACTTTATTTAATGCCCTAACATCCAATCAAGCTCCTGCATCAAATTATCCTTTTTGTACTATCGACCCGAATGTTGGGGTGGTAGAAGTACAAGATGCCAGACTGCATGTCTTATCGGAGATCTCCCATAGCAATAAAATCATTTATGCGACTATGGAGTTTGTCGATATTGCTGGGCTAGTTGCTGGTGCTTCCCAAGGCGAAGGCTTAGGTAACAAATTTTTGGCAAATATTCGAGAAACAGATGCAATTGTTCATGTGGTTCGCTGTTTTGATTCTTCCGATATCGTGCATGTATCAGGACAAACAGACCCTATCAGAGACATCGAAGTGATTAACCTTGAGCTGTGCTTAGCAGATTTGCAGATGATAGAAAATGCTATCCCGCGCGTTGAAAAGCAGCTTAAAGGAAAAAAAGAGCTTGCTTTAACCTTAGCAGTGCTTAATCGTGTGCAAGAGCATTTAAATGCCAGCAAGCCGGTGAGAATGTTAGAATTTACACCTGAGGAACGAGAAGTTCTTCAGCTTTATCCCTTATTGACCATGAAAAAAGTCATTTATGCTACTAATGTTTCAGAAAATGATCTTCCTGACATGGAAAATCCTTATGTAAAACGTGTGCGTGACTATGCGGCTGCAGAGGGGAATGCTGTAATTTCTATTTGTGCCCGTATAGAAGAGGAGATTGCTCAGCTTAACTTAAGTGAACGTAAGCAATTTTTAGACAGCTTAGGACTGCAAGAATCGGGGCTTCAGCGCTTAATTAGAGCCTCTTATGAGATGTTAGGGCTTATTAGCTATATCACCACTGGAGAAATTGAAACGCGCGCTTGGACCATCAATAGAGGTACCTCGGCGGCAGAAGCAGCTGGTAAAATTCACTCTGACATCCAAAAAGGATTTATTCGTGCCGAAGTGGTTTCTTATGAAGATATGGTTACTTATAAAGGACGTGTAGCCGCACGTGAAGCTGGAAAGGCTCGCTCTGAGGGACGAGAATATGTGGTAAAAGACGGCGATGTTATTTTATTTATGCATAATTAAGCAGGTATTATTGTGTTAGAAAATCCTAATCATCTTTTTGTGACCTGCGGACAAGGTCTAGAATCTTTATTAATTCAAGAATTAGCGGAATTAGGCTTTACTCAGGTACGAGAAGGATTTCGAGGAGCTTATGTTTTTGATAAAAGTTTCCCCGCTATTTTTCGCCTTAATTATTGTTCTCGTATAGCAGGAAGGGTTTTACTTCCACTTGCTCAGTTTCCCTGTTATGATCAAAAAGGCTTGTACAAAGGGGGAAGCAGTATTGATTGGTTAAAATATTTACCTTCAGGAAAAAATTTTGCCATAGATGCCAATGTTTCCCATCGTCAGTTAAAAAATAGCTTGTTCGCAGCACAGGTTCTTAAAGATGCTATATGTGATCAAATACGTGCAAAAACCGGCAATCGCCCGAGTGTAAATGTTAAAAATCCTGATGTACAATTAAACCTATTTATTCACGATAATCAAGCGACTATAAGCGTAGATACTTCTGGCACTCCCTTGCATAAAAGGGGTTATCGGCAAGAGTCGGCAGAAGCTCCCTTGCAGGAATCTTTAGCTGCAGCCTTGCTACGCTTAGCTGATTATCAACCTCACGAAATTTTACTCGATCCTTGTTGTGGAGGAGGAACCTTATTAATAGAAGCTGCATTAATCGCTTCTCGTACGGCACCTGGATATTTGCGTCAAAAGTGGGGATTTATGCTTTTACCTCATTTTTCTTTTGAAGAATGGTTAAAAGTAAAAACAGAAGTAGATGCCTTAAGGCAAGCGATCCCAAAAAATCATTTATTTGGGATAGATATTAATAAAAATATAGCACGTATCTGTCAAGGTAATTTGCGGGCTGCAGGGTTTTTAAAGGACGTTCTAGTTAAGCAAGCTGATTTTAGAGAATTTAGTCCTTCAATATTGCCTACCATGATTTTAACCAACCCTCCTCACGGAAAAAGATTAGACAATGTAGACACTCTTATTCCTTTATACAGAGCGCTGGGGGACTTCATGAAGCATCATGTTTCTAAACCTGCGCGAGGCTTTATATTTACGGCTAATACCCCTTTGGTCAAAGAAATTGGATTGTCAGCGAGTCGTCGCCATGTTATTACTAATAGTAGCGTGGATAGTCGCTTGCTTGAATTTGATCTTTATTAATAAAAGCTTGCCTAAACAGTGGATAAAGTTTTTTATAAAGTGCTAACCTCTCCATGCGGCATTTAAATCTTACCGTTTAAAGACCCTACGTCTATAGAGTCTAAAAAGGGGAACATCTTTCTGAGAGCTCCCTCTCTCCTTAAAGTGAGGTTTTTCTATTAAGTCGATGATTACGTAAGAAGTTACTCAGAAGAATAAGCTATTATTCATGCATTCCCGAAAGGTTAAACTATGATAGAGGATTTTTTAAAATCTCTATTTGTCCAACTTAGTGCCTAGAGTATGCCCCAGATCAGGAAAGGCAATATGAAAGACTTCGTCATAATGTTGTACGAAATGTATGTCTATTCCTTTTTTGATGTAATCAGGAAGTTCCTCATAATCTCTTAAATTATCTTTAGGAAAGATAAGAGTTTTTAGACCCGAGCGTCTAGCTGCTACTAGTTTTTCTTTTACCCCGCCGATAGGCAAAATGCGTCCGGTTAGAGTTAGCTCTCCTGTCATTCCTAAATTGTTAAGCACAGGGGTATTGGTCAACAAAGATAATAAGGCTGTAACCATGGTGATGCCCGCCGATGGGCCATCTTTGGGGGTAGCACCTTCAGGGATATGAATATGAACTTGCGCTTTTTCAAAGAAGCTATAACTGGGAGCATATTTGTTTAAGGCACTATGTAAATAGCTCCAGGCAATTTCAGAAGATTCTTTCATGACCTGGCCTGCTTGGCCTGTTAGCTTCATCTCCGTTTTTTCTGCGGCTACTTTAATTGTTTCAATGTAAAGGGTGGCTCCACCCATTGAAGTCCATGCTAAGCCTGTGCTAACCCCTATAGGATTATGTTCATAAAAACGATCTGAGGTAAATATAGGCTTACCGAGATATTCATGTAAACTGGTGGGAGTCACACTATAAGAAGAAGTTAAGACTTTTGTATCCTTTTGCTTGTTATTTTTACGAGGTTTTTCTGCAGCTAAGGAGGCCTCTCGAACAATACGTAAGGCAATCTTACGCATGATTTTTTTAATATTATTTTCAAGGCTTCTTACTCCTGCTTCACGTGCATAACCATTGATAATAGCTCTTAAGCCTTCAGTCGTAAAGGTGATATCTTTAGCTTTTAATCCCATTAATTTACGGTTGCGAGGAAGTAAATACTTTTTGGCAATCTCAATTTTTTCCTGCATAATATAGCCCGAAAGGCGCAAAATATCCATGCGGTCTTTAAGAGGCTCGGGAATTGTGTCTAAAACATTGGCAGTCACAATGAAAAGAATATTAGATAAATCACAGTGAACATCTAAGTAGTGATCTAAAAATTCACGATTTTGTTCGGGATCTAGAACTTCTAACAATGCCGAGGCTGGATCTCCATGGTAGCTACTTCCCATTTTATCCACTTCATCTAGCATGATCACGGGATTCATGGTCTGGCAAAACTTGAGTGCTTGAATTAATTTTCCTGGCATAGCTCCAATATAGGTACGGCGATGTCCTTTAATTTCAGCTTCATCTCGCATGCCACCTACAGAGAAGCGATAAAATTTTCTATTTAAAGCACGAGCTATGCTTTTACCGATACTGGTTTTGCCGACTCCTGGAGGGCCCACTAAGCACAATATACTGCCTTTTACCCCTCCAACAAGCTTACCCACTCCTATAAATTCCAAGATGCGTTGCTTGATGTCTTCTAGGCCATAATGATCGTGCGCAAGGATCTTTTCAGCTTTCGCAATATCCTGACACTCTTCACTTTGAATGCCCCAAGGTAGATTGGTCAACCAATCTAAATATCCTCGGCATACAGCGTATTCAGCAGATTGCGTCTCTAGTACAGAGAGCTTTTCCATCTCATCTTTTATGACTTTTAATACATCAGCAGGTATTTTACGTTCTCTGATACGTCCTTCAAATTTTTCTTTATCAAGAGACTTGTCATCTTTTTCAATACCCAACTCTTTTTTAATTGTTTTTAGTTGCTCGCGCAGAAAAAAATCTTTCTGGCTTTTAGAGATGGTGGATTCAATCTTTTGATTGATATTATTTTGTAAAACACTTAAGTCTAATTCTTTTTTAAGCAGTAAAAGAGCTCGATCAATGCGTTTTTGGATGTCAAACGTTTCTAATACTTCTTGCAGCTCTTCTCGGGAAGCGGTTGTTAAAGCTACAGCAAAATCTGCAAGTTTCCCAGGCTCGGTAAAATCAGAATGACTAAGAAAAATTTGTAATTCTTCTTTAAAAAGCGGATTTAATTTCAATAAATCTTTAATGGTAGAAATAATACTGATCGCATAGGCTTTAAGCTCAGAGGTAAGCGTAGGACTATCTTCAAAATAAGAAACTTTGGCTTTTAAAACTTTGGAGTTAGAAAGAGGGCGTAAAATACGTAGTCGCCTTTCCATGTTAAGTATAACTTGTGCGCCTCCTTGCTCTAAAGGAATGATTCGCAACAGACGAGCGATAACTCCCACTTGATAAAGATCCCCAAAGCTAGCTTTATAGATATCAACATCTTCTTGCCTGGTTAAAATCAAACCGATAGACTTATGATCAGTTTTAGCCACTAATTTTAGAGTTTCAAAGAAAGGTCCAGGTTCAATAACTATAGGAGCTGCCATCCCAGGAAAAAAAGGTCTTTTCAAAAGAGGAAATATACATAGCTCGTTCGGAAAGGAGTTTCTTTTCTCTGTTTTTTGTTGATTTTCAAGTGTCTTGATCACAGCATTTTCCAGCTGCTGAGTAAAAGAACTGTCTTCAATATCTTCTAGATTCAAACTTGGCCTCTTACCATTTAAATTATATGAGTGATAATATTATGGAGGATAAAGAATAAACATTCAATTAAGAAAGCGTTTTTTCCTAGGCAGCAGAGATCCTGCCAAAGGTGTACTTAGCAGCGTTGTTTTTAGATAAGCTTTATTCTAAGCTAGCCTATTAAGAAAAACAAGAAAGTTATGTTTCTAAAAAAATATTTAAATACGATCTTTAATAATTAATATGGGTCAACTAGGCTGCTTTTAAATAAGATTGGAAAGACTTTTTTTTATCAGCTATTCTTTCTGGTTCATAACTCAAACGACTTGTTTTATAAATTATTTTTCACTAAGATTTACTATGAGGAATTTTTATAAGAATGAGTGTAAATACATGACTATCCCTTTTAGTGAAACTCTTTCCTTTTATCGTCATGCATTAATAAAACAGGAAAAAGCTTATTTGCATCCCTTAGCCGCACGTACATCCACCCACAGTCGGCAGGCTGGTAATGAGGAAGATTATCGTTTACCTTATAAACGAGATGTAGATAAAATTATCCATTCTAGAGCGTATGCTCGCTATAATGATAAAACTCAGGTCGTATACTTAGTCGATAATGATCATATTACTCATCGTGGCTTACATGTACAATTTGTTAGTAGCTTTGCTAGGGGAATTGCTGAGATTTTACGCTTGAATCTTGATCTGGTAGAAGCTATCTCTTTAGGTCATGATGTGGGACATCCTCCTTTTGGTCACGAAGGTGAGGAGTATTTATCTGAACTGTCAATAATGTTTGAGAATGGGGCGTTTGCTCATCCTTTGCAATCATGCCGGCTTTTTACTGACATAGAACCTCTTAACCTTGGACTTGCTGTCTATGACGGTTTTCTTTGCCACGATGGTGCCATGAACAGCTCTTTGATCCATCCTAGCTTTGATAAAACATGGGAAGATCACTTTAACGATAAAAAACAGAAAGCAAGAGAACCGGACTATAACATAATTCCAGGAACTTTAGAGGGATGCTTAGTAAAACTATGTGATACAATGAGCTACATAGGCAAAGATATTGAAGATGCTATTCGCTTAGGAATCATATCTAAAGAACAGGTGCCCAAAACATTTTTAGGTACCACCAATCAAGAAATTCTGGCGACTCTTGCTAAAGAAATTATTAAAGTGAGTTACGAGCAAGCTTACATAGGTATTTCTATGGAAGCTTTTGAAGCCTTAAAGTTTTTGCGCGATTTTAATTTTGCTCATATCTATGTGCATCCTCAACTCAAAGTGGAATCTAGCAAGATCAAGCGCGCGTATCGTCTTTTATTTGAATTATTATTAGAAGACCTTAATCATTTAAATGAAGAAAGTTACGTGTGGAAAAATTATGCTTTTAATAAAAATGAGCATTACAAAAATTCTACTTCTTTAGTACAAATGGTGGTTGATTATATTTCTGGAATGACCGACAGCTTTTTTATACGTACCTTAGAAAAACTTACTCTTCCCCGTAGGATTGACTTAAGAGAATGTTTTCGTTAGTAATCGACACTAGTAGTGAGCGCGGCTGCGCAGCCTTCTTTGATGGGATAGAAGTAATCTTTCAAGGAAATTTTCCGTTTGGATTAAATTCTTCTCAATCCCTTTTGCCCGAAATTGAACGTGGATTAAAATGTTTGGGAAGAAAAGCGGCAGATTTGAGCTATGTAGCGGTAGGAATTGGTCCGGGTTCTTATACGGGTATAAGGGTAGGCGTTGTAGTGGCTAAAGCAGTCGCTTTTTCCCTAAGAAAGCCATTGGTTACTTTTTGTAGTTTGGAAGGATTTCTTCCTTCCCAGGAGGGCTCGTATGCTGTACTTTTTGATGCAAAGATAGGGGGAGTGTACGTACTAAAAGGCCAAGCTAGCCAAGGAGCTTATCAAAGTGAGGGAAAAGTACAACTTCTTCCCTTAAGTGAAGTGGGCGTATATCTACAAAATGTAAACAATCTGCTTACTCCTAATAGTCTCCTACTAAAACAAAAGATAGAAAATATGTATCCTAACCAGCAGTGGACATGGGAAGAAAAAGGCCCCGATGCGCTTTATTTAAGTCGTTTATCGGAAGATAAATGGAGAAGGGGAGAGATCATGCAAAAAGAGCCTCTCGAGATTTTATATTTGCGTAAAACCCAAGCAGAAATAGAGAAAGAATTGCAAAAGAGTATTCAGTATTGATAAATTACTCATCGATTGTGTATGATGCTTTCATCATTAGAAAACTGGCAAAAGTGTTGCCGTGATTACTAAACTTATAAAATTAGGAATTGAGCGAAATGTCATTAGTAAAAGTCCGTATTGGCGAACCCATCGATAAAGCCCTTCGCGCCTTGAAGAAAAGATTAGATAAAGAGGGTGTAATGAAATCCGTCAAAGCCCATCGCTTTTATGCTAAACCATCGGTTAAAAAGCGCGCAAAATCTAAGGCTGCTTTAAAATACAAAAGACAGCGTTAAAACCAGATAGGCTTGCTTAAGTAACAAGCCGATTGATTTAATATAAGTTCCCCAAAGGGTGTTAGATTTATTATTACAATGAGTATCTATACCCTTTAGGCTAAAGTTTTTTTAAATTCCACCGAGTGCTATGTTTTTATGTTAAAAGACATGCACTCTCAAGACATCTATGTGAGCATTATGGCTGACTATTACGAAACATTGGAAATTCCACGAACTGCCACAGCAGACGAAATTAAAAAGGCTTATCGAAAAAAAGCCATAAAATACCATCCTGACAAAAATCCTGGCAATGCTGAAGCTGAAAAACGCTTTAAAGAAATTTCAGAAGCCTATGAAGTTTTGAGCAATGATAAAAAACGCCAAACTTACGATCGATATGGTAAAGAAGGATTAGGAGCAGCGGCAGGAGCAGCTGGAGGAGGAGGATTTTCAGGATTCTCTTCTGTCGATGAAGCTTTACGTACTTTCATGGGTGCTTTTGGTGGCATGGGTGGGGAGTCTATATTTGAAAGTTATTTTGGTGGAAATGACTTTGGGGGAGGCTCAGCTCAAATACGCCGCCAAGGAGCTAGCAAACGTGCCAATATCACTATTTCATTTCTAGAAGCAGCTAAGGGTGTTGATAAGGAATTAGCCATCAATAACTATGTCACTTGTAAGACTTGCCATGGTAAAGGTACCCCCTCTTCTAAGGGCAAGAAAAAGTGCCCGCGTTGCCATGGGGCTGGACAAGTATATGAGCAGAAAGGCTTTTTTAGCATGTCTATGGGCTGTCCTCAATGCCATGGAGAAGGGGAAATTATCACTGAGCCCTGTAAAGATTGCCGAGGAGAGGGCTTAATTAAAGAAAAGCAGCATGTTAAAATTCATATACCAGCAGGTGTGGATAGTGGCATGCGCCTTAAGATGAGCGGTTATGGAGATGCAGGGCATGGTGGTGGGCCCGCAGGAGATCTTTATGTCTTTATTAACGTTGAGCCGCATGAAATTTTTGAACGTGAAGGGAATGATGTTCTGCTAGATCTACCGATTAGCTTTACAGAAGCTGCTTTAGGGTGTAAAAAAGATGTACCTGGTCTTTATGGCCATACCTGTCGCATTACTATCCCAGAAGGCACTCAAAATGGAAAAGTATTCCGCTTAAGGAATGAAGGCTTTCCCGGTGTACATGGACAAGGGAAAGGAGATTTACTAGTTAAAATATTTGTGGAAACACCTACACAGCTTTCCGAAAAGCAAATAAAATTGTTAAAAGAATTTTCTACTTTGCAAGGCCCTGCCAATTTACCTAAAAGTAACTCCTTTTTGGATAAAATAAAAAGCATTTTTAAATAAAAATTTCTTGTCCATCTCTTATTCATCGAAAGATAAAGTATAATTTGTGAAATGGGAGGTTAAATATTTATTTTTTTTGATAAACGCTAAATTTTGGTTATCTATGCTAGAGGTTATCTATGCTAGAGTTGTTATCTACTCTCCTTTATCTTAGCCAACATTATCTTAGCCAACATTATCTTAGCCAACATTAATCCTTCTTTTTTTAAACTTTACAAGCTATTTCAAATCTTTATCATACAGATGAATCTTGCATGGGGCGGCCTTTATATTATTTATCCTTCGCATACTCGAAGCTCTGCTTTTTAATTTACCTGCATTGATGGCTTTAGAGCAATGTTTCCTCTTTTTATAACGTCTTCTTGTCGATTACTACAATCTACCATATATTTTAAATCTTTCTTAGCAGATAGATGAGTAACCATTATATAATCGTTTCATAACCTTAAGTTTTCGTACATTTAGCGGCGTTGTTGCGTAAATGCTAAGAAGTGTATGCGATAAGATTGCTCTTTAACACATAAGAGCTGTAAAATTTAGTTTGCTTAAACAAAAATATAGGCAGGCTATGGAAAAAAAACTCACTTAACGCATACGTAATTGGTCCGAGTATAACAAAGCTTTAGAACAAAGAGGAAGCATAACTTTATGGTTTTCGGATGAAACCATTAAAGGATGGAGGGAAAATAAAAGCACGGGGAAGAAGGGCCGTCCAAGAATTTA